>CAYGTK010000020.1:14098-30151 GCA_964352775.1 uncultured Chitinophagaceae bacterium | reverse complement strand
TCTTCATATCCCATTAAGTCGTGCCTTCCGGTAGGAAGTTTAACACCAGAACCCAAAGTAAGACGATGCTTTACCTTAATACTGTCTGACTTTTGAAAGGTACTGATGATGTTTGTATTAGCCATCAATTGCACATCCCCAAAACCTCTGAATCGGTCAATGGTGCGGCCCTCTTTAATGCGTCCACGAAATACCATAGGTAGTACTGCGCTCAAAGCCAAGTTTTTAGTAGGAAAGTATGTTCCCCTCACATCAGTTGAGTGGTGACGTTCTTCCCATCTTACTTCTTGGGTGGCATCAGTATGCTCATGGTCATTACTTCTGGTCCACTCTCGTTTATTGGCCAACATAGCATGGAGTATGCGCGATTGCGAGCTAATACCGATACTATGCACCCTATCGAACGGAAGTAAGCCCATAGACATGTTACCTGTGTTGCAGCTACATGCATTACATGCTAGTAAGTATGTTGCGCTGGTTAGCACTATCGCAAGCGATAATATCGCCTGCTTTACAATTTGTTTCATTTAAATTTTAATAGGATGAACAACAGTAATTACTGTGTAAAAAGGCAATGAGCCTTTTCTATCCTATTGGCGGGTGGTCTATAGATCTATAAACCCCTAATGGCATAAGCCTTGAGTTGGAGGGGACAAGGGAGCTATCACTTTCTTTCTCTTCTATATTGATAGAAGTCAACTCATTAACACTCCAATGCACGGTTTCCTCTTCTTCTAGCGAGGTAGATGGTTTATTGGTATTCTGCTCTTCTTCAAGTATAGTTTTCAAGTAACACTTACCATTACATTCCAACTCAGGCTTGAATATGTTGATACAGTACTCTTCAATAATATAAGCTTGATTACTTTGAAAAGCTAGCTTAACAAAAAGCGTGTTACTCATGCTGATAGAAAACAACACGAGAACAAAAAGCTGTAAACATTTTTGAGCTAATCTCATTAGAAGCAAATATAGGTCGTAAACTTTATAACTACTGCTATGAAAGTAAAAAGTCACCCCTTAAAAAGAGGTGACTTTTGTCACATAGTCAAAAAAATGACTTTTTATTTCATGTCGTCTAGCACACTCATAACGCCGCGAACTGCTACTGCTGACTCTTCTAACAATGCCTTTTCGTCGTCATTTAGGTCTAATTCAATTATTTCTTTGATACCGCCTTTACCTAGTTTTACTGGTACACCTAAGTAAATGTCTTTCATGCCATACTCACCATCTAACCAAGTACATACAGGGAAAATGCGGTTCTCATCTTTTACAATGCTTTCTACCATTTGAGCAGCAGCAGCACCTGGAGCATACCAAGCTGAAGTACCCATTAGGTTAACTATTTCGCCACCGCCTTTCTTAGTGCGGTTAACAATAGCCTCTAAGCGGTCAGCAGAAACTAATTCCGTTACTGGAATACCTGAAACAGTAGTGTAACGAGGAAGTGGAACCATAGTATCACCATGACCACCCATTAACACTGCTTGAATATCTTTTGGAGAGCAGTTTAATTCTGTTGCCAAGAATGCACGGTAGCGAGCAGTATCTAAGATACCTGCCATACCGAATACACGGTTAGATGGTATCTTAGCCGTTAGGTAAGCACAGTAAGTCATAACATCCAATGGGTTAGAAACCACAATTATGATTGTATCAGGCGAGTGTGCGATAACCTGTTCTGTCACCGAGCGGACAATTCCTGCATTTGTTGAAATGAGGTCGTCGCGGCTCATTCCTGGTTTACGAGGAAGACCTGAAGTGATAACAACTACGTCAGATCCTGCAGTTGCAGTATAGTCGTTAGTTACACCTGTAATGCGTGTGCTGTATTGCAACACGGCAGCGGTTTCCCACATGTCTAGGGCTTTTCCTTCTGATACACCTTCTTTAATGTCAAGAAGTACTACTTCATTAACAAGGTCGAAATTAGCGATTACGTTTGCACAAGTTGCACCAACATTTCCGGCGCCGATAACTGATATTTTCATATTCCGTTCTGTTTTTTTGAGAGCACAAAATTAGGTAAAAAACGCGTTTACCCTATGGATATGCTTAAAAGTTGCTGTTGCTTCTATTAAGATCTAATTTTACAACATCACATACTACAGATGATGCGCTATATATTAATACTCTCTATTCTCAGTTTTTTCTACTTAAATACCAATGCTCAAAACCCATGTGCTACGGAAATGCCCCAGCATATGACCGATTGGTTAAAAGACTTTAAATCTCAATATCCGGGAACTGTTAGCAACAACTTTGCTAAACAGGGAAGAGCTACGGAATACATCCCAGTAAAAGTTCACATAGTAGGCGAGGATGACGGTACTGGATATTATAAAACCCAGTTATTGTTAGATGCATTCTGTGTGTTGAACGAGCAATATATTCCTGTAGGGTTCCATTTCTACATTTTTGAAGAGGTGAATTACATTAACAGTACTGACCTGTATGACCACGGTAGTTCATTTAACATCGGCTCAATAATTAGCGCCAATGTAGATAATAGGGCCGCGAATATGTTTTTTGTGGAAGATCCTGCGGGTGCTTGTGGTTACTACTCTGGCTTTAGAGATTACATTGCCATAAAAAAAACCTGTGGTGGAACAGGTAATTCCACCATTGCCCATGAGTTTGGACATTTCTTTTCATTACCACATACTTTTTCTGGCTGGGAAAATAGAGATCCTTTCGTCGATCCAGCTACCTCATCAGATGAGCGTGTGAACGGATCGAACTGTGGTTTTAGAGGTGATGGGTTTTGTGATACCCCGGCTGACTTTATTTCTGACCGATGGAATTGTCCATACACAGACAATAAAGTAGATGCAAATGGCGACCTATATGCTCCAGATGGCACATTGTTCATGAGTTACTCTAATGACAACTGCCAAGAGCGTTTCAGTCCAGAGCAGATAGATGCTATGCAGAATCAATTAGCTACACAGCGTGGAAATTTGTTGCAACAGCCTGATCCTAATGTTGATTCCATTCCACCAGTAGTTAGAGTTTCACCAATAGATTCTGTTTTTGGAGTGGCAGCAAACCAAGCAACCCTTCGATGGAATTCTTCTCCAAATGCCACACATTATCATTTACAGGCCACTCGTTTGTTAACCAACAATATTTTTAATTACGACCTTATTACAACTGACACCTTCTTTACATTCACTGATATGGATCCTCGCCAGCGTTACCGTTGGAGAGTTCGTCCATTTAATGCAGGCTATACTTGTCAGAACGATGTCTCCTTTGAGTTCTTTTACACCACTTTGCTAACGTCAAATAATACTACTGGCATTATCAGAAATACAAAATGTGCGGGAGAGAATAATGGTATTCTTGAAGTATCAGTTGTTGGAGGGGAGAATGCTTATGAGTTCCTATGGTCTACAGGAGATTCTACAAACTTAATCGAAGATCTTGCACCAGGAACATATACCGTAACGGTTACAGGTCCTACACCGCAAGCAGGAGTATATGATGAAGTGATAAAGACTTACACCATCCTTGATGGCCAACTGAATGTGAACTTTAACGGTGATGGAACAGGGCTTACAGTTTCGGCTAGCGGTGGCTTAGCACCTTATTCTTATGAATGGAGTGATGGTTCAACTGACCAAACATTAGCTAATGGAACACTAGGGTCTACTTATGCTGTTACAGTTACCGATGCTAACGGCTGTAGTACGATACGTGAATCATTTGCAGTAGGAGTAGAGCAAATTAGTGAAGAACTGAACTTGAGCCTTTACCCCAACCCAGTAATTGGTTCTCGCCAATTGAATGTGAACCTCCAAAGCAACGTACAAGGCGAAGCTCATATTGCTATCTACCATTTGAATGGGAAAGTGATATACTCTAAAATGAGAGAGTTAAATGCTGGAGACTTCAAACACACCATTGATGCTAAAGGCTTTGCGCCAGGTACATACTTGCTGAAAGTTCAGACGGGTGAGAATAGCGTGGTGAAACGGATAATTATACTATAGTTACTAAGGAAGCTTAAGTTCTAGCACTGACTTGGTGGATTCCGTTATTTTGAATCGGTCATCAATGCGATGACCTACTATCCAAGCGATACGGTCGCCAGAAACCATTACCCAAGCTCTTTCTTTATCTAGTTGACTGAATTTCTTATCGCTAAAAAATCGTTTCAGCTTCTTTTTTTTATTCATCCCTAGTGGGTAGAAGTAGTCACCTACCGTCCATCTTCGGAACTGGAGGGGAAACTCCAACTTGTCATAGTCTACGTAAGCGAATTGGTCTGTTTCTTTTATGCTGATCTCATTCTTAGTACCCAAGCGTAAAAGTAACTTTCGGTCGCTTAAATTGACGTTGCGTTTCAGCTTTTCAAGTAGAATGTAGTTTGTGGTAGGTCCTTCTTTAGATGTAACAATGAAATGCTTTCTAGCCTTAATTATCCTATGCGTGTTAGAAATGAACTGCTTACTCTCGACACTTGCTCTGCTGTCCCATATATCATCTAACTGCGCTTCTTCAAACCCATAAGGTCTAATTAATTCAAAGAGCAAAGTCTTCGGCCCAGGATAAAGGAGCAGCTTATTGATAGGTATATGGATATCATCACCCCTAGTTTCAGTAAGCCGTTTTAAGGCTTTTTCCAGACCATATTTGTAAATAGCCTCAACATCATTTAATCGCTCGGCAGTATTCCCCATCGACTTTACTACTTGAGGATTGATCTCTTTTAGTCGCGGCACAATTTCATGGCGGATGAAATTCCGCTGGTACTTCGTTTCTTGATTGCTAGCATCTTCGCGCCAAGTCATCTTATGCTCATTCGCATATTGCTCAATGTCACTTCGCTCAATCTTTATCAAGGGACGAATGATCTGTTCTTTCATTGATAAAATACCGTGTAGCCCAGCTATACCAGTTCCCTTGGTCAGGTTCAATAACATGGTTTCTCCTACGTCATTCAGGTGATGAGCGGTGGCTATAAAGTGATATTCTTGTGATACCCTTACATCTTCTAACCAGTCATAACGTAAGTCTCTGGCGGCCATTTGAATGGAAACACCTCGATTTTCTGCAGCTTTTTGAGTGTCAAACCGTGCATAGTAGTATGGCAAATCTAGCTCTTCTGCTAAAGATTTTACCGATACTTCATCCTTATCTGCTTCTTCTCCTCGTAGTTGGAAGTTACAATGGGCTACTGCTAGTTTTAATGGTAATTTAACCAGTATCCTTGTCATCACTACAGAATCTAACCCACCACTTACTGCTAGTAAAAGGGGTGTGTTTTCGGCTAAACCAAGTTCTTGGAATAGAAATTTCTCTATTTGCTTTTCCATCAGGAGTTCATTTCTAATAGGGTTATTGCTCCATCTAGCTCTCCTTTGTCGTGATGCGCACCTACTTTTAAGCAAATGGCAATTCCCTCTTCATACACTTTAAGCGCATCATCAGGTCTATCGGCAAGCTCTAGGGTCTTTCCCAAGTGATAATATAAACCTGTGTATTCAGGTTGTTTATCCTTTAGCTCCTTGAAGTAGAACAAGGCCTTTTCTAGCTCGTTCGCTTTTTGATATTCTTTCGCCAAAGCGAATAGAACAAAGCTATCGTTAGGCTGTTGTTTTAGTAATTCTAAAAGCTGTTCTGCTCTTGCCATTTCGGTTTTTAATTGTGGTCGTAATGCTTATTTTTGCAGGGCAAATTTTAAACACTATAAAGACGAAAATATGAAATTGTTAGTGTGCGTAAGTAAGGTGCCGGATACAACCAGCAAAATTGCTTTCACCGATGGGAACTCAAAGTTCAATACAGATGGAGTACAATGGATAGTAAATCCAACAGATGAGTGGTATGCTTTGGTTCGTGCCATAGAGTTGAAAGAAAAGAACGGTGGTTCTGTAACGGTTATTAATGTTGGCCGAGCAGAGAATGATCCTATTATCCGCAAAGCACTAGCAATTGGTGCAGACGATGCAGTTCGCATCGATGCTGACGAAAGCGATGCTTTCTATGTTGCATCTGCAATTGGTAATTATGCGAAAGATAAAGGTTTCGATATCGTATTAACTGGTTCGGAAACAATTAACTACAATGGTTTCATAGTAGGAGGTGTTGTTGCAGAAATATTAGATGCTCCTTACGTTTCGTTGGCTAACGCTCTAGAAGTTGCTGGAGATACAGCGACAGTTAAGCGTGACATTGAAGGCGGAACGGAAACTGCTGAAGTAAAACTTCCATTAGTGGTAAGTTGTGATAAGGGAATGGCTGAACAGCGTATTCCTAATATGCGTGGTATTATGGCAGCACGTTCTAAGAAATTAGAAGTGGTTCAGCCAGAAGGTGCGGAGCAACGCGCTAAGGTTACCACATTTGCAGAGCCTGCAGCTAAGCAGCCTGTTAAATTGGTTAGCCCGGATAATGTTGACCAGTTGATCGATCTATTACATAACGAAGCAAAAGCAATATAAGAACATGGCAGTATTAGTATTTGCAGAAATTGCAGAAGGAAAGATAAAGAAGGCTTCAAGAGAAGCTATTTATTACGCAGGTAAAGTAGCTGAGAAGCTAGGAACAGAAGCTGTAGCAGTTGCTTTAGGAACTGTTGACGGTGCTGAATTGTCAGGAATTGGTGCTTTAGGTGTAAGCAAAGTAGCTCACGTAGCTGATGCTCGCTTCGATCATTTTGATTCTAAGCCATTTGCTAAGGCTGTTGCTCAAGTAGCTGATAGCGTAGGTGCGGATGTAGTTATTACCTCATCATCATTCAATAGCAAAGCATTAGCCCCACGCATTGCGGTACGTTTGGGTGCAGGTATTGTATCTGGTGTAACTGATGTTCCAGATACATCAGCTGGCTTTACAGTTCATAAGGGTGTTTTCTCTGGAAAGGGCTTTGCTAATTTCGAGATAACAACAGCTAAGAAAGTATTGACACTTCAGAACAACTCTTTCCAAGTAATGGAAGGCGACGGAAGTGCAACAGTAGATGCTGCTTCGGTTGATGTTGCTGATGGCGACTTTGCTGTTAAAGTAACAGGATTTGAAGAAACTGCTGGTGGCGGTGTTCCATTGCCCGAAGCTGATTTAGTAGTATCGGCAGGCCGTGGTTTGAAAGGACCAGAGAACTGGGGGGTATGGTAGAAGAAATGGCAAATATGTTAGGAGCAGCAACGGCCTGTTCTCGTGCAGTATCTGATGCTGATTGGCGTCCACACCACGAGCACGTTGGTCAAACAGGATTAACCATTTCTCCTAATTTATATATTGCTATAGGTATTTCAGGCGCAATTCAGCACTTGGCAGGTGTAAATAGTAGCAAGACAATAGTTGTGGTAAACATCGATCCAGAGGCTCCATTCTTTAAACATGCTGATTACGGTATTGTAGGTGATGCATTTGATGTAGTACCTAAGTTAAATGCTGCTTTGAAGGCCCATTTGGCTAAGTAAGCAGAATTGTAACTCTACTACATAATCCGTAAATTCCCTTAATGGACAAGGTCGAGCTGGAGATAGTTGCGCTTTCGCACAGCATTACGCAATCGCATTCCTATGCAATTGTGCTAGGTGAAAAAGTAGGAGTGAGGCGTTTACCTATAGTAATAGGGGGAGCAGAGGCACAGGCAATTGCTATCGCATTGGAAAATATGGATCATGGCCGCCCGCTTACGCATGACCTGATAAAGAACATATTTGACGAGCTAGGATTGACTTTGAAAGAAGTGCTTATTAATGATCTAAAAGATGGTATTTTCTACGCGCAGCTGATCTGTGTAGATACGAATAATGACGTTTATACGATCGATAGTCGTACTTCTGATGCAATGGCACTAGCGGTACGTTTTCACTGCCCTATATCTACATATGAGTTCATTCTAGAACAGGCAGGTATTATAATGGATGAAACAGTTGCAGAGCAACAAGAAGGGGGCGAGGAGACAAGGATAGCTGTGCCCAAAGCAGAAAAGGAGAAACCAAGCAGTTCATCCAGGGCTGCTGACCTAACGGGTGTAACTGATGCAGATCTAGAGCAGCAAATGGAAGATGCCTTGAAAGCAGAGAACTATGAGCTGGCGGCGAAAATTCGCGATGAATTAAATAAACGCCAAGGTTCTTAGTACCTTTCTAGCATGGATATACTTCGGGGATTTTTAGGGGTTGGTTTTCTGTTATTGGTTGCCTTCCTAATGAGTTCTAACCGAAAGGCCATCAATTGGAAGCTGGTGATTACTGGGATAGCTCTACAGGTAGTTTTCGCACTGCTAATACTTAAGGTAGATTTCGTTTACGAAGGGTTTCGCGGAGTCGCTGATTTCTTCGTGCAAGTACTCAATTTTACGGAAGCTGGTAGCAAGTTTGTTCTAGGTGATTGGCCCAATGTAGTTCAGGTAAGCGATGGTATTACTGGTAAGGTATTTACTGTGGGCTACATCTTTGCTATCAAGGTACTTCCAACAATAATCTTTTTTTCAGCGCTATCCTCCTTACTCTATTACTTAGGTATTCTTCAAAAGATAGTATGGGTGTTTGCTTGGATAATGAGTAAAACCATGAGTCTTTCTGGGGCTGAAAGTCTATCAGCAGCAGCAAATATTTTTATTGGTCAAACGGAAGCCCCATTGGTGGTAAAGCCCTATTTAGAAGACATGACCAAGTCAGAGATACTCTGTTTGATGACTGGTGGTATGGCAACCATTGCAGGAGGAGTTCTTGCTGCTTACATAGGTTTTCTAGGTGGTGGCGATGAGGAAATGGAGCTTTATTACGCTACTCATCTACTATCAGCTAGTATAATGTCGGCACCTGCAGCAATAGTAGCTGCTAAAATGATAGAACCAGAAACCGAAAAGGTAAACCAAAATTTAGACGTATCGAAAGACCGTATTGGTAGTAATGTGCTTGACGCGGTAACCAATGGTACAACTGATGGATTACGATTAGCGGTTAATGTAGGCGCAATGCTACTTGTATTTACAGCATTCATGGCCATGTTCAACTACATCAGTTTAAACTGGATAGGGGAGTGGACAGGATTGAATGAGCAAATAGTTTCCTCTACATCAGGCCGTTACGGTGGCTTGACATTGCAATATCTACTAGGCCAAGTATTTTCACCAATAGCATGGTTACTGGGTGTTCCGTATGAGGATATAACTCTAATAGGTCAACTGCTAGGGGAGAAGACCATACTTAACGAGTTCTTTGCTTACGCTTCCTTAGGAGAACTGAAAGCAGCTGGAACAATAGCCAATGAGAAATCTATCATCATAGCTACTTATGCATTGTGCGGCTTTGCAAACTTTGCTTCTATCGGTATTCAGATAGGTGGTATTGGTGCTATCGCACCTGGTCAGCGTAAAGTGTTGTCGCAATTCGGTATTAAAGCCTTAGTTGGTGGTACTATAGCCGCTTTTTTAACGGCCACCATCGCTGGCGTTATCGTTTGATAAACTAGTAAGCTTTGGCATATCAACTACCAGTATGTAAGGGTTGAATACTTGCCCTAAGTACAACTTTCCGTTATAGTAATAAGCCGTTGCACAAGCATTAACAAGGCTACCATCATTAGCGAATACCTCGCTCACCTCTTTGGTTTTCAGATCTACTAGGTAAACCGCCTGCGGAGAATACCGTTGAGGATCTTTCAAATGCTTGAGAAAAGCCGTGAACTTGGTATGGGCTGGTATTAATACTTGGCTTTCGTTCACGTAGGTGATATTATCTAAGCCGCTAGCCACTTTAATGTTGTCAGTTTTTGTAAGATCTCCATTCGGCGACCGTTGATAGATCCTTAGGTCTTTCTTAAACGTACCTGCCACCATAACTTGATCTTCCGTAGCCTGTATACCATTAGCATAAGCCATACGCTTGGCTACTACCCGCCAACCTTTGTCTTTGTCATAGTAGCTTATTCTACTACTACGACGTTGAAATATCTTTTCAAAGGCTAAGCCTAGTTTGGTCTTTTTCCAGCTATCATTACTTATGTAAAAGCTTTCATCAGGTAATGCCGCAACATCATTAGGTGAGCGCATATACTTCTTGGTCTTGTCAACATAGTCCGCTTCAAAAACCAGTTCATCGCGTTCTAGTCGGTACTTTACCACACGGTCTATAGTGGTCTTCTCATCAATATGCGAGTGACAAGTAAAGAACACCTTAGTTTCGCCAACATCGTTCGTTATCAGATCAATACCATGAGGTCTGAAACAAAGGTCCGCAGGTTCATTGGTTCGTTTCAAGGTATCAATGGAATGGTCGCGAAGGTCAATAGATATAACTTCCGTGAATTCAGGCTCGGTTTCCCGTCTATTTGCACAAGGCACTAACAGCCGAGGATAGCCTTGGCTGTTATCAAACGCAATATCTTCAGGTCCATAGCCCACATAAAGGCTATCGACGTCAGTTTGCGCTTGGAGCATTAATGGAATAAAGAAGATGAGTGTCAAGAGTATTCGCATACACCGAATATAGGTAAAGCGGAATTACTTTTGAAGAGTGATAGTTGAAGTGTAAGTGCGATTTTCAGATACTAGTTTTAGGATGTAGATACCGTTTTGTTGATTGGAAAGGTCAATTGTGTATTGGCCAATTGAGCTAGAATTCTTCGCCAGGTATATCTGTTTACCAATGCTATTAAATAGTTCGACTGTAATACCAGACTGACTGAGTTCCGAAGTATTTAGAGTTAAGACTCCATTTGTTGGATTTGGAAAAAGAACAATCGAGATTTCATTTTTGTCTTCATGAATTCCTATTGGCGGGCCAAAATCATGATGACAGCATGCATCTGGTGGATAGATGTCTAAATATTTAGTCTTAGTGTAAACACAGTTAGCATTTCTTAAATCCGATATGCTAAGTTCTACTGGAATATCCAATTCAAGGATACCAGAAATATGCTCATAAGGAATGAACGAAGGTTTTCTCGTGTTAAAGGTATCGGAGAAAATATGCCAAACTAAATTATAATTAGCATTATTAGCAATAGGCGCAACCAATTCAAAACGGTCGTCTATATCAATACAAAGCGAATCAAAATTACAAAGGTTTAGAAATTTAAAGTCGGTTCCTTCTTCAAGTATTGGACCTACTTGTATATTGATAACATCGTCATCATAACATCCAAAAAGATTTGTTGTTAAAACTCCCAAACATTCTGTAACGTCCACAAGAATTTCTTTAGTTGAGTCAGTCCTGCTTGAACCTAACCATTTATAGGAAACAGAGCTAGTATCCCCGTTAATTATAGGAGTGATAAGCGTGTCCATACCACAACCCATGTAGATACTATCAGGTAGCACCACATTAATTGCTTTCGAATCAATAGTAATGGTGTTACTAGCTGTATCATTAGTTCCATCAGTAACTATTACTGACACCTGTGCATCGTTAGCCCCTAAAACAAGTGAAGTCTGTATACCACTTGGAGAAGTTAGCGTTCCATCACTTGTTCTCCACGCATACTGATAATTGCCAGTAGTACTACCAGAGGCTACTGCATCTAAATTTATAATGTCACCATCACAGCCAATACTATCGCTTGCAGTTATTTTCACTGATAAGTTCTGGGCATTTAGAAGTAGCGATGCCCATAGTATAATACTTATGGTTAGTAGGGGTGTTATAAATACGGGCTTCCTCATTATCTCTAATATATAAAAGATGTGGTAGTTGGTTGACGTGCAACTAATGAAAAGGGTTGCACCAAAAAAAAGAAAAGCCATCCACTAGTGGATGGCTTTTCAAAACCTGATCTATTTAGGAGATAGACTTATTTGTCTTCCTTCACTTCTTCAAATTCTACATCGGTTACTTCACCTTCTTCAGATGCTGCTGCACCTTCTGCGGTCGGTTCACCACCTGGTGCCGCGCCTTCTGGTCCACCTTCAGCCTGTGTAGCATTGTAGATGTCTTGCGAAGCTGCTGTCCAAGCTGTGTTAAGTGTCTCCGTAGCAGCGTCTATCTGTGCTAGGTCACCACTTTCTTTTGCAGCTTTCAATCCAGCAACGGCTTCCTCAATTGGTCCTTTCTTATCCTCTGGAATTTTATCACCAAATTCTTTCAACTGCTTCTCCGTTTGAAAAACCAATGAGTCTGCTGCGTTTATCTTTTCTACACGTTCGCGTTCCGCTTTATCAGACTCTTCGTTTGCAGCTGCATCAGCTTTCATTTTCTCTATCTCTTCTTTCGAGAGACCAGTAGAAGCTTCAATACGGATGCTTTGCTCTTTTCCAGTTCCTTTATCAGTAGCCTTCACATTCAAGATACCGTTGGCATCAATGTCGAAAGTTACTTCCACTTGTGGCACTCCGCGTGGTGCTGGTGGAATACCATCTAGGTGGAAACGACCGATGGAACGGTTACCGTTAGCCATTTGGCGCTCACCTTGTAAAATGTGTATTTCTACAGATGGCTGATTATCTGCAGCCGTGGTGAATGTTTGCGATTCTTTCTTAGGTATGGTAGAGTTAGCCTCTATCAATTTGGTGAATACTCCCCCCATTGTTTCGATACCTACAGAAAGAGGAGTTACATCTAGCAATACGATGTCGTGGTCAACATCGCCGCTCAAAATACCACCTTGAATAGCAGCACCTATAGCAACAACCTCATCCGGATTAACTCCTTTTGAAGGCTTCTTGCCAAAGAATTTCTCAACTACTTCTTGAATTTTAGGGATACGAGTTGAACCACCTACTAAGATGATCTCATCAATATCCGAAGCTTGGTAACCAGCGTCTGCCAATGCTTTTTTGCAAGGGGCAAGTGTACGCTCCACTAAGCTATCTGCTAATTCTTCAAATTTAGCACGAGATAGTTTTTTCACCAAGTGCTTTGGCACACCATCAACTGCTGTTACGTATGGCAAGTTGATCTCCGTTTCGGTTGATCCTGATACTTCCACTTTAGCTTTCTCAGCAGCTTCTTTCAAACGCTGAAGGGCCATAGGGTCTTTACGTAGGTCGATGTTCTCATCTTTCTTGAACTCATCTGCCAACCAGTCAATTATTACTTGGTCAAAATCATCTCCACCAAGGTGAGTATCACCGTTAGTTGATTTCACTTCAAATACACCATCGCCCAATTCCAAGATAGAAACATCAAATGTACCACCACCAAGGTCATACACAGCTATCTTCATTTCTTGACCTTGCTTATCTAATCCATAAGCTAATGCTGCTGCAGTAGGCTCATTGATGATACGCTTGATGGTTAATCCTGCGATCTCGCCAGCTTCTTTAGTTGCTTGGCGTTGTGAGTCATTAAAGTATGCAGGTACGGTAACTACCGCTTCAGTCACTTCTTGACCAAGGTAGTCTTCTGCAGTTTTTTTCATTTTCTGCAAAGTCATTGCAGAGATCTCTTGTGGTGTATACATGCGGCCATCAATATCTACCTTAACGGTATCATTATCGCCTTTTACCACTTTATATGCCATTCGTCCAGCTTCTTTCGAAACCTCGCTGAAGCGCTCACCCATAAATCGTTTTATCGATTGGATGGTTTTGTGAGGATTAGTGATAGCTTGGCGTTTTGCCGGGTCACCTATTTTACGTTCTCCGTTATCTAAAAATGCGACCACGGAAGGGGTCGTGCGGCGACCTTCTTCATTTTGGATCACCACTGGCTCATTACCTTCCATTACAGCTACTGCCGAATTTGTGGTACCTAAGTCAATTCCTATTATTTTTCCCATTATAGCTAGTTTATTTCGTCAATTTACGAGCCGCATAGAACAATCTTCGTGCCACCGCACTAAAATGCCAGAGTAAGGAAAAAATGACAGGAAATGTCAGGTAATTAGTATGCCAAATTGGCGGTCTACTGATTAAGGACAGTTAGCACCAATGAAACCTAGAGCAGCCGTTTCGTCACTACAGACCAATAATTCAACAGACCCAGGGGACAGCGCAAAACCTTCTGAAACTCTTAAGAAGCGAGAAGAGATAACACCAAGTCCATTTTCAACATTGGTATATTCTGCAGTTGCCTGAAGACTTGTGATCCCTGTTTGCGCACGACTTACTCGTACAAAATTGTATAGATCTTCACCAGCAACAAAAAAGCTGAATTTTATAGCTTTTGATGGCAGCCTTCTGAAAAAGTTACTTTGCACATCAGGTATATTATTAGCTAAGAAGGAATAGAATGAC
Organism: uncultured Chitinophagaceae bacterium; assembly: GCA_964352775.1. GTDB lineage: Bacteria > Bacteroidota > Bacteroidia > Chitinophagales > CAIOSU01 > CAYGTK01. The sequence goes on along the minus strand of CAYGTK010000020.1, from coordinate 16,011 downwards.
TTGGAGTTCAAATTAACAGACAGGCTCTGGTCTCCTCCTTCACTAGTGTTAGAAACAATATTAGGACTTGGTATCCAAACTATTGTTTGTGTATCTGGAATAGCACCTTGTACATTTTCTACGTCGATGTAAGTGAAGTTGACTTTAACCTCGTATTCTCTTCCGTTTTCAGCAGTAAGCCATTCAAGGTTAATGTTATTTTTGATAGGGTCGCCGGCGATATTTATGGCGCCAAAATTAATTGGAAAATCAGCCCCTTCAGGCGGAAAACTTAAAGGGAAGGACTTAACGATCTTGGTTTGTCCGCGAGCAATTAAGCCAGAGCTATTATTCTCAACAATAACTTCATAGGTATCATCTTGATAATTCGGGTCACCTTCTCTTACCGAGCTTAGATCTAGCACAAGTCTATAGAGCAGGTTAGGTTCATTTGCGAACGTACCTGAATCTTTAGGAAGACCTATCAAATTACCATCTACTAATTCCGGAAAGAATGTATTCACCAAAGTTCCATCCTCACTACGCTGTACCACGCTAACAGTAATGCTATCTTGATAGTAAATACTATCGGCTATTTGAGCTACTTCTAGAGCACTTGTGTTTTCATCTAAAAAGGCCTTGCTAACACGCATATAGTGCACACTATCTTGAGGGTCAAAAAGAGCATATACCAATGGTATTTCTTTGTAGTCTGCAGTAATGTCTAATTCATCATCACAAGATGAAAAGCTGAACGCTAGTATAAATAGAATAAATGGCCAATATTTCATAGTGGTACAAAAGTATTGTTTTGCTTTGAATGATAAGACGGTGCTGGTCGATGAATAGTTGTATTTTGTGGAAAAAGAGCAGAAAATTTTATTTTCGGCCATCACATTCCAGTATTATGTCAGTTCACAAGAAGGTTAAAAGAGTAACCACCCACATTCTCCGCTCCATGAAAGAGCAAGGAGAAAAGATAAGTATGCTTACCGCTTATGATTATTCTATGGCCCGAGTAGTAGATGCTGCAGGTATAGATGTTATCCTAGTAGGCGACTCCGCATCTAATGTTATGGCAGGGCACGAAACTACCTTGCCTATTACACTCGATCAGATGATATATCACGCATCAAGCGTGGTTCGTGCAGTTGATCGTGCTTTAGTAGTGGTCGATCTTCCTTTTGGTTCTTACCAAGGGAATTCCAAATTGGCCTTGGAGTCTTCTATTAGGATCATGAAGGAATCTGGCGGACACTCGGTAAAATTAGAAGGTGGAGAAGAAGTGAAAGAGTCTATTGTTCGTATCCTTTCAGCTGGTATACCAGTAATGGGCCATTTAGGATTAACCCCTCAGTCTATATATAAATTTGGCACCTATACTGTTCGTGCGAAAGAACAAGAGGAGGCTGATCGACTGGTAAAGGATGCTAAAATGTTGGAAGAGATCGGTTGCTTTGCGATAGTTCTAGAAAAAATACCTGCCAAACTGGCCAAGCAAGTGGCAGAAAGTGTTAGCATACCTATTATAGGTATTGGTGCTGGTGCTGATGTAGATGGGCAGGTTCTGGTTGTTCATGATATGTTGGGTATTACACAAGAATTCCAGCCACGTTTCTTACGGGTCTATCACAACTTATATGAAGAAATGAAAGGTGCTGTAGGTCGATATATTGCTGATGTTAAAAGCACAGACTTCCCCAACGAAAAGGAACAGTACTAAGCCGTTCTATTATTTCTGGTAACAAATTGGGCTTTCTAGGTGTGCTAGGTATTTTTACTTAGTTCATTTTTGTAGTGTAATTATTAATCACACAAAACACATTACACCATGAAACGAATTTCATTACTTCTCTTTGCCATGTTCAGCATAGTACTGATCACTTTTAACAGTTGTAGCGACGATGACGACGACAACAACGCGCAACCAACAG
>CAYGTK010000020.1:2756-14088 GCA_964352775.1 uncultured Chitinophagaceae bacterium | reverse complement strand
CAACCAATCCAACTCCTGAGTTTACGGACGCTGACGGAATAATGGCTGCTATTCAAGTTATTTCTATTCAAGATGTTCCGATCATCGGTCCTACAACTATCTTGACTGATGTTGCTACTGCAGCATTGTTTGACGCACCTAACGGTACTACTTTCTTAGACTGGGGTACGGTAAACTGTGAATCTAAAGCTCTAAAGCAACAGACTAACAATTCTTATGTATTTCCTAATACTGACAATCCAACAGACATAAGCTTAGGTCTTTCTACTGGAGTAGGTGTTGAATGGACAACTACTGGAGTACCAACTGTAAATCGTACTACTTCTATAGGTATGCCAAGAAGCGTAGCGTTTGATGGCGACTACAGTACAGGTACTGCTGGTTCTGCACTAACAGTTAACATCGAAACTGCTCCTGGTAGCCAAAATATCCTTTGGGTATTAGCTGTAGGTGAAACTACACTTACTAAAACAACTACTGGTGGCACCTCTTCAGCTACATTTACAGCTACAGAAACTACTGGTTTGTCTGGTACGGGTATTCTACAAGTAGTACCTTACAACTTCGAATCTGAATTGATCGGAGGTAAGCGTATTTACTTTGTGAATGAAAAAGTATTGAACCAGTTCATCGACTTCTGATAACTCAATATTTCATACAATTTGGAAAGGCTGACCATAGGGTTGGCCTTTTTTTGTTGTAGGCGGTCACCTTGCTATCTTTACTACATGAGATATTGGATATGCTTTTTGTTTTTATTGGTAACTAGCCTAGTATATGCAGGGCAACCTAGGTGCAGCCACTATGGTCACCAGCATAATAACGCTGGTCAACGGGCTAACATCAATTATTCTGATTCGGTAGATGTTACTCACTATATTATCTCCTTGGATATTACTGACTTTGGTGGAAGGACTATTTCTGGTAACTGTGAAGTAGACTTCACCGCCAAAGTAGATCTTAATGAATTGAAGCTTGATCTGTTAGCACTTGCTGTTGATTCAGTTATTGTAAATGGTTTGCAGGTACTCTTTTCTCATAACGATACGCTGTTGCGTGTTACTTTACCCCAGACCTTGAATTCAGGTCAGTCATTAAAGGTGAAAGTGTTTTATGGTGGTCGCCCCGTAATAGATGATACGGGTTGGGGTGGTTTCTATTTCAATGGTAATTATGCCTTCAATCTTGGTGTGGGATTTGGTGCCGACCCACATAACTATGGCCGCCCATGGCATCCGTGCGTTGATAATTTTGTTGAACGGGCTACATACGAATACTACATAACTACCCGAGCGGGAGATGCAGCGGCATGTGGTGGGTTATTGATCGGTCAGCAGCCCAATACCAACGGCACTATCACTTGGCATTGGGAGCAGAACCAAAGTATACCAACCTACTTAGCATCAGTTGCTGTAGCCGATTACGCTTTTGTGAATACCACTTTTAGTGGGGTAAATGGTGCTATACCTATCCAACTAGCTGCCAGAGCCACTGATACTACAAAACTGAAGACAGCCTTTATAAATCTGGATAATAATATAGAAGGTTTCGAAGCACGTTTTGGGCCATACATGTGGGAAAGAGTGGGCTTTGCTATCGTTCCATTTACTGGTGGGGCTATGGAGCACGCTTGTAATATTGCATATCCCTTAGCCTCGATCAATGGAACTCCTGATGAGAATTTAATGGCACACGAGCTTAGTCACCATTGGTTCGGTAACTTGGTTACCTGCAAAACCGCTGAAGATATGTGGTTGAACGAAGGATGGGCATCATTCAGTGCATTCGTTTTTCAAGAATGGGTGTACGGACGTGATAAATACTTAGATGAATTAAGAGCTACCCACCACGAAGTATTGCGATACACCCATATTCGTGATGCTGGTTATCGCGCTGTATCAGGTGTGCCACATGAATACACTTATGGGTCTACAGTATATGATAAAGGAGCATTGGTAGCACATGCCTTGCGTGGTTATATGGGCGATCAGGCATTTTTTGATTGTATTACTTCTTACTTAGGTATGTATCAATTCAACCATGCTACTAGTAACGATCTTCGGGATCATATGGCTACTTGTTCGGGCATAGACCTTAATGCTTTCTTCACCAATTGGGTATTTGCAGAAGGCTTTACCGACTTTGTGATAGATGAGAATACGGGAACAATGAATAATGGCGTATACGAGGGAAAGCTAACCATTCGCCAAAAACTAAAGGCTGCACCATCTTATTATACTGATGTGCCTGTAGAGGTTAGCTTTTATGACAAAGATAGAAGCCGAGTGATAAAGCTCGTGTTTATGAACGGTAGTTGTGGAGATTGGAACTATACGCTTCCATTTGAGCCCCTATTTATCGCATTGGATAGAGATGAGCTGCTAACCGACGCCAACACTTCGTATGCCATAACTATTGGTCAAACGGGTACATACGACTTTAAAGAGGCTCTAATGGAAGTGAAAGTGAACGCCATAAGCGATAGCGCATTGGTATTGGTAGAACATCATTTTACCGCACCAAACCCTATGGCGCCAGAACCACAGGGTTTCCACTTATCAAAAGAACGTTTTTGGGTGGTAGACGGTATTTGGCCTACTGGCTTCGGAGCAGAGGCAACCATAGATTACAATGGTAGTACCAGCGTGACCAATGGCTATTACGATAACGAACTGATAACGAATACAGAAGACAGCTTACGCTTAATGTATCGCCCCGATGGTGTTAGCGCTTGGCAAGTTCATCCTGACTATCAACTGATAACACAAGTATCCACTACGAACGCAAGAGGCCAGATGGTGATCAACGATCTTCAAAAAGGACAATATACCTTGGCTATTTACGATGCTGCTAGAGCAAATGACCCTGAAGATGTAAATGCCGAAGCTTGCATGGTAATAACATCTGTAGAAGAGCAGATAGCAGTAAACTCATTCAAAATATACCCTAACCCTGGAAGCGATACTTTCTATATAGAGTTGAATGGTGTGCCATCAGAACCTTTGGAATTCGTTCTATTGGACTACGCAGGTAGAAGCCTGAAAAATATGACCTTAGCGGCAGGAAGTAAACAATTACGCTTTCAAGTGAACGATCTTCCGCAAGGGGTGTATTTTATTAAACTTAATAACGAACTAAACTCGACAACTAAAAAGTTGATCATACAATAGACTATGGAGAAAGTAGCAGTAATAGGAGCAGGAACTATGGGAAATGGCATTGCCCACGTATTTGCCATGAAGGGATTTAAAGTATCGCTTATAGACGTATCAGAAAAGGCTTTAGAAAAAGGCATGGCCACCATTGGTAAGAACCTAGACCGTATGGTAACCAAAGAACGCATAAGTGCAGCAGATAAGGATGCTACTTTGGCAAACATTACTGTGTATTCTGCGATAGCTGATGGAGTTAAAGGTGCAGGTTTAGTAGTTGAAGCAGCTACTGAAAATGTAGACTTGAAGCTGAAAATATTCAAGCAACTGGATGAAGCAACTGGCGATGATGTGATATTGGCTAGTAATACTTCTTCAATTTCTATTACCAAAATAGCCGCCGCTACAAGTAAGCCTGAAAAGGTGATAGGTATGCACTTTATGAATCCAGTACCGGTAATGAAGTTGGTGGAGATAATCAATGGCTATGCTACCAGTAAAGAAACTACGGATACTATAGTAGAGCTTAGTACTAAGCTGGGTAAAGTACCAGTAAGTGTAAATGACTATCCTGGTTTTGTTGCCAACCGTATTTTGATGCCGATGATAAATGAGGCCATCATTACCCTTCATGAAGGGGTAGCTGGTGTAAGAGAAATTGATACCGTGATGAAATTAGGAATGGGTCACCCTATGGGGCCATTACAATTAGCAGACTTTATCGGTTTGGATGTTTGCTTATCTATAATGCACGTATTGTACGATGGCTTAGGCAATCCTAAATACGCACCTTGTCCGCTATTGGTCAATATGGTAATGGCGGGTAAACTAGGTGTAAAATCTGGAGAAGGTTTTTATAACTGGGGCCATGGCACTAAAGAGCTGATAGTTTCACTAAGCTTTAGTTAAACCAATGCCGAATTATCGGTAATTCGTATTTTGCGATATGGCTAACACTACTGCAAAAGACATCATACTTACTATTCCTGATCGCTTCCGTTCTGAGAAGGCTGGTGATTATTCTACCGTTTTCCATTTGGATATTGCCAAAGATGGGGGAGGTCAGTTTACCGTTACCATAGCCAATGGCGAATGTTCTTTGGAAGAAGGCCTGATAGGGTCATCTAAGTGTACAGTCAGTACCAAAGCCAAAACATATGTGGACTTAGAATTGGGTAAAACCAACCCGCAGATGGCATTTATGATGGGCCGTGTAAAGGTGAGCGATGTGGCGGAGATGATGAAGTTCGGTAAGTGCTTCTATCGTTATAAAGAGGGTGGGACTGAGAAGAAAAAAGACCAAGAAAATTTCGCAACACGTAAACCACAACAAGGTCCTTTGGTAGGCCTTCGAATAGTTGACCTAACTCGATTGTTACCCGGCCCTTTAGCGGGAATGTTAATGGCTGATATGGGGGCAGAGGTTATTAAAGTAGAAGACCCTGATTCACCAGATTATATTCGCGACTTCCCACCATTAATTGATGGCACATCTGCGTATTATCTAGCGCTTAATCGTTCTAAGCGTAGCTTCACGCTTGATTACAGAAGCGAAGAAGGCGTTCGTATTCTCAAGAAGCTGGTAGCAACAGCAGACGTTTTAATAGAACAATTCCGCCCTGGGGTAATGGAGAAATTGGGTCTTGGTTTTGAAGAATTGGAAAAAGTAAACCCTAAGCTTATCTACGTTTCTATTACAGGATATGGACAGGATGGACCGTATATGGATAAAGCTGGGCACGATCTAAATTATATCAGCTACGCTGGATTTACGGGTATTACAGGTAACGGTGAACCTGCTATACCAGGCGGGCAAATAGCAGATGTAGCGGCGGGCTCTTACATGACCGTAAATGCCTGCTTAGCGGCACTGTACTCGCGTGAGCGAACAGGAGAGGGGCAACATGTAGATGTTAGCATGACGGATTGTACCATGCCTATTTTAACACTACCCTTTGCCAAACATCAAGCAGATAAGCTGAGCATTGGCCCTGGTGAGTTTGAGCTAGCTGGTGGTGTAGTTAATTATAACATCTACAAAACGGCAGACGATAAATACATGGCACTTGGAGCGTTAGAACCTAAATTTTGTAATGCTTTCTGTGATGCGGATGATAGGACCGAATGGAAACTGCTTGCTTTTACCGACGATAAAGAAAAGCTGAAGGAATTGAGAGAAGAAGTGAGTATGCTGTTCGCCTCTGAAAATAGAGAGTATTGGGAAACTTTGGCTAATAAGCATGACATGTGCCTGTCTCCAGTATTAACGTTAGCTGAACTGGAAGCAGATAAGCAGCTGAAGCATCGTGATATGATAGTAGAATTAGCTCAAGGAGATAGCCAGTTCAAGGTGATCGGTATTCCTCTTAAGTTCTCTAAAACAAAAGCCGCTATCTCATGGCCCGCACCTAAGTTGGGCGAAGATACTCAAGCGATATTGAGAGAGTTGGAAGGTTAGATCTCTCATTTCTTAAATAAAAAGCCCTCTAGTCAAAGACCAGAGGGCTTATAAGAATTAACTAAGCTTACTTTTTTATTGAACTATGAAAGTTTGGCTTGTGCTTTTACCGTCAATGATAACGTTCATTAAATACATTCCTGCATCTAAGTTGCTTACGTTAAAGTCCATGTAATTACGACCAGCATTGATGTTACCATCATTTGCAGTCATTATTACTTGGCCTACAGTATTCAATATAGCTACTTGTACATCTACAACTTCGTTTAAAGTTAGGTCTAAGCGAATATTGTTGTTTGCTGGGTTAGGGTACATGCTAATAGCATCTAAAGAAGCTATTTCATCTACACCTACGAATATGCTAAGAGCAGTAACGTTACCAGCTGTATCTGCTACGTAAATACCGAAATCGTTACCTTGAGCACCATCTAAGAAACCTGATGCGAATACCACTACTGCTTGTGCATCTAGATCTTGCAATGGAACTACCCATGTATTCACTAGCGAGCTATCACCTGTTAAGCGTATATCAACTAGTGCATCTGGTCCTAAGATACCAGGTATTGGTAAATAACCTGGTGCGTTATAATTTCCGTAAGATAAGCCAGCTGCTAGTGTAGCACCAGAAGATTGACCAATAGCACTAATTGCTGGAATATCCGTAGCACCGTGATATAATAATACATTAGTTGTTCCTGTAGGTGCGCTAGTTGCGGCACCAATGAATGGACGAAGACCAAATGCAATACTGTTACCATCAGGGTTAGCCGTAAATGCCGTTGTATCTAAAACACCATCAGCAATTAATACATAGTTCTGATTTGTAGCCAAGCCTGAACCAAACATTCCTTGTGCAGGATCTTTTACAGGAATAGTAGCTACTACTTGGTCAGTAGGACCAGTACTTGTAGGTGCAGCTATTACGACATCAATCGCAATGTTAGAAGGTAATGCTAAGAAAGGGGTTGCACTGCGGAAAGTAACATCATCCAATTTAGCTATTTGCTGTCCTGTTCCGTCCATTACGTAGATATCTACAGTTGCCGCACCTGAGTCTGCACTATTATGAATTACCTGTACGTTAGCTGTTCCACCCAATAATGGTAGTGGGAAAGTTGTTCCATCGGCGAGTACTACCCATAATCCGAATGAACCATCTCCTAATAGTCCCGAAGCGTAAATAGTTGCTGTTGGAGGCACTGGAGCAAATGCAGTTGTAGAAAGACCTGCATAATAAGAGAAAAGTACAGTTGTACGTGCAGAGTCCCATACGTTTATCACGTAGTTTGCTGATGCAGCAGTTACATAGTTAGTTTGAACACCGTAAGATGCATTGTCAACGATTATTGGCGTGTTGGCCACTTCAATGTCTACAAATGGAGCATCAGGAGCACCGTGGTGTACAGAAAAATCAAATGTACCCATCATACCTGAGCCTGTTTCTCTTGCTTGGGTAGTTCCGAAGAACGATAAGTCAACATCAAATCCATCTGGATTTGTTACTGTTGTAGGACCTGCGAAACCGCTAGCAAAAATTTGATAAGTCTCACCATCTTCGAAGAAACCTGCCTGGAAACCTATTGCTCCAAGAAAATCATCATCTACATCAGTACTAGTTGCAGCGTTTACAGTGATGTATGTATCAAAACCAGTTTCAACGTCGATGTATGGGAGAGCAGTGCGGTAAGCGAAGTCATCTCCTTTTGTTACACCATTTACGTAAGTGTCAAAGCTCGCGATAGCAGCATCTGGAGAGTTGTGCACGAACTGTATTCTTGCATTTCCAGCTGTAGCCAATGGTACGAATGGACCACCAGTAGGTAATACTGCAAATAGACCAAAGGCCTCACCATTTTGATTAGCAGCAGGGTCAACAAATCCAGAAGCAATAACTAACGCAGAATTACCAGATAATGCTGGTACGTCTACAATATAGGTAGCTACTTTAGCACCAGATGAGTTCAACACTACATCTACACCAACAATACCCGCTGTATCAGGTACTGGAATGTAGCCACCTGTATTAAATTCACCATAAGAAAGGTTAGTTATCAATTCTGCACCTCCAGGAAGACCCAGAACATTTGCAATTCCTTCTGACCGCGCAACAACGTTTACCGCTGGCGCATCTGTAGCTCCGTGATATACCAGTATATCTAACTGGCCTGCTGTTCCAGTTTCTTGTGCCCCAACATAAGGGAACACATCAAAAGAAATAGCAGCAGCAGTATTTGCGGCAGTTGAGAATTGAGTCGAATCAGCAACTCCATTTGCTACAACTATGTAGCTTGTATTCATCATTAATGCAGGTAGTTGACCTGTGTAGAATGCATCAGCTACAGATGTACTAGTACTAGGCGCTACTGCTACAGCAATAGGAACACCAGCAGGTATAGCACCTATACCAGGTATGTTATCAATAAAAGGTGTTGCTGTACGGAATGCAAAGTCATCCAATGCTAATATTCCTGCTACGTAAACATCAACAGTTGCTGCAGCTGGGTCAGCCGCGTTGTGTACCACCTGTATACTCGGTGCCTGAGCGAACATTGCGCTGCTAACCATTAGCATTAAGAGTAGTGATGTTAGTTTTTGTCTCATCTTTTTTAAGGTTTAGTTTTTGTTATAATAAGTTAGTGTTCTTCAAATCTGAACACGAAGTTAACGGGATGAGCTAAGCTTTGTTTACACATTGACATGGTATTCTGTCATAATTGTGTCAGAAACACAAACATGGACTACCTCTATATATAATAAGCAGGTAAAAACTACGTTCGGTACGCCAAACTGTCGGGAAGCAGTTTAATAAGTATTGCCACAAACCACCATCTGGTGGGTATATATACCACACGCTTCTTTTTGATGATAGCCTTGTACATTGCTTTGGCGGCAGTAGGACTATCAACGGCCCAGAATACATTCTTACTACCCGCATTAATAGGGGTGTGAACAAACCCTGGGCGAATATCAACCACAGAAATATTCAGTTTGCCATGTATAGAACGATGTCGTAAGCCTTGCATATAGCTACTAATAAAAGCCTTAGTAGCAGAATATACGGTGGTGAAGCGCGTGCTTCTAATGGCAAGTACTGATGAAGTGCCAGCCAATATTCCGCCACCTTTATCTTTAAAATAGTTGAAACTCCATTGAGCTAATGCGGCAAAACCAAGGGCATTAATAGAAATGATCTGGTGTTCCTTTTTCCAATCTGCCTTTGGGCCACCTATGCCAGCGTTCACTACTATTATATCTACGCCATCCATTTCTTCTACCAGTTCTGCTAGTTGTTCTCTGGCTAACTCGGTATCGGCTACATCCATTAGTTTGATATAACTCTTGTTGGGTAGTTCCTTTTGCAGATCTTCTAACAGAGCCTGCCTTCTTGCTGTTAGCCCAATTTCAAATCCATTCTTAGAAAACTCCTTTGCTAGATCAGCCCCAAGCCCAGATGATGCCCCTATTATAATAACTTTCTTCATGCTGCGGTATTACACTTTTTACAAAGGCCTTGCACTAGAAAATTCAATTCGTGCATAGTGTAGCCTTTTGGCAAAGTAATAGTTGGTATGGCTGTTTCATCAATACATTCTGTGGTGCCGCAATTGGTACATTTAAAGTGTACATGATCATCGCTATGCTTTTCTGCTGCATGATGGTCGTGAGCGCAAAGGGCAAATTTGGCAGCTCCGCTATCGTCTAGTACTTTATGTACTACTCCTTTTTCAATGAAGCTATTCAGGCTTCTATATATAGTTACCCTATCTTGACTACTAGCCAATGCCTGCTCAATATCACTATGTGATAATGCTCCCTTATTGGATAAGAAGACATGTAGAATGGCCTCACGCCCCTTTGTAACGCGAAGCTGATGTTCTTTTAATATGCCCGTTGCAGAATGACTCATAATTATAGGGAATTATTTTCTCGGCACTTTAGTTCTTTATGCAACACTATTGCAAAAACGTTTTTTACCACTTACTTTTGTTACCCAATGGCAAATATCTATAAACCACAGCGTATTTCATGGCTCAAAAAATTGAGTATGTATTTACCTATGGCCTGTGCGGTCCATTGTATGGCCATGCCACTCCTTTTAGTTGTCCTTCCTATGACGGGAATTAGCATTGTGCAAAGTGAAATGATAGAGTGGACCATTCTTGGAAGTGCCTTTTTACTAAGCTCTTTTTTTGTTTTACGTAGTTACTTTTCAGTGCATAAAAATCTGTGGATACCAGCAGGTTTGTTACTCGGTTTTTTACTTATGTCGGCCTCTCATTTTATGCACTTTACTAGCGTGGATAAAGTGCCTTTGATTTTCGGAGCTATTTTGGTTTATTATGTTCTCCGACAGAACGAAAAGCTAAGTTCTAGCTGTAATACCCACTAATACTGGGGTTTTAAATCCACTTCATTTTTAGGCTATATAGGGGTAAAAAAAACTTAAGATCAATTTCCACGATCCTAAGCCCTATACACCACGCTTTTCAAAGCCTATGCACATTTTCTGTTGATAAGATAATTTCAGAAAACTGGGGTGGAGAGGTAAGTTTGTAAAGCAAGCAGGGGCAACGTCAATTCAACTGTTTGTCGAACCATCAAACTTAAGGACTTTTCGCCTTGTTCAAAAGAAAATATACTCTTGAGCGGGAGATAGCTGTCTGATGAATGTTGCTCCTTTTTGGAATGAAATAACTAATTGAAGCGTTAAAGAGATAAATACAAGAAGATGAGTGAGTTTGACCAAAAAATAGAGCCGATGTTGCAAGAAAGCAACGACCGCTTTGTATTGTTTCCTATTAAGCACGACGAGATATGGAACATGTACAAAAAGGCCGAGGCTAGTTTTTGGACAACAGAGGAGATCGACTTGAACCCCGATCTTACAGATTGGAAGAACTTGAATGACGATGAGCGTCACTTCATTTCTCACGTACTTGCCTTTTTCGCAGCCAGCGATGGTATAGTGAACGAGAACTTGGTATTGAACTTCATGCGTGAAGTACAAATTCCAGAGGCACGTTGCTTCTATGGTTTCCAAGTAGCAATTGAGAACATCCACGCAGAGATGTACAGCTTGCTTATCGATACTTATATAAAAGACCCTAAGGAAAAGGATAAGTTATTCAATGCTATCGAAACTATTCCTTGTGTAAAGAAAAAAGCCGACTGGGCACTTCGTTGGATAGATGAAGCACCAACATTCGGTCACCGCCTAATAGCTTTCGCAGCAGTAGAAGGGATTTTCTTTTCTGGTAGCTTCTGTTCTATTTTCTGGTTGAAGAAGCGTGGTTTAATGCCAGGTCTCTCTTTCAGTAATGAATTGATAAGCCGCGACGAAGGTTTGCATTGCGATTTTGCTTGTATGCTTTACGGCATGTTGGAAAACCAATTGCCAAAACAAGATGTACAAGATATTATTACCGAAGCAGTGATCTTTGAAAAGGAATTCGTTAAAGATGCCCTTCCAGTATCGCTTATCGGTATGAATGCCGACTTGATGTGCCAATACATTGAGTTTGTTGCCGATCGCTTGTTGTTATCTCTAGGAAACGACAAAGTATACGATGCCACCAATCCATTCCCATGGATGGAGCTTATATCGCTTCAAGGAAAAACCAACTTCTTTGAGAAGAGAGTTGGCGATTACCAAAAAGCTGGTGTAATGGTATCCGACAAAGACGACCAGAAATTCACCCTAGCCGCTGATTTTTAAGATTAG
>CAYGTK010000020.1:0-2746 GCA_964352775.1 uncultured Chitinophagaceae bacterium | reverse complement strand
CCCACACAGCACACATGTTTGTAGTAAAAAGAGACGGAAGACGCGAGCCAGTATTGTTTGACAAAATAACCGCGCGTATTAATAAGCTAAGTTATGGATTGGATAACCGCCATATTGATCCTGTAGAGATCGCCAAGGTGGTAATTCAAGGTTTGTTCGATGGTATTACAACTACCGAGTTAGATAACCTAGCAGCAGAAACTGCAGCGTCGATGACCACGCAGCACCCTGACTATGCCATTCTAGCAGCTCGTATTGCCGTAAGTAACTTACACAAGAACACGCAGAAGTCTTTCTCTGATACTATAGAGGCGATGTACAACTACATCGACCCGAAAACACAAGAAGCTGCTTCATTGATAGCCGAAGATGTGTACGAGGTGATCATGGAGAACAAAGATCAATTGGATTCCGCCATCATTTACGATCGCGATTACCAATACGATTACTTTGGCTTTAAAACATTGGAGCGTGCTTATCTATTGAAAATGGATGGGCAAATAGTGGAACGCCCCCAGCAGATGTTAATGCGTGTATCGGTGGGGATACATAAAACAGACATAGCATCAGCACTAGAGACTTACAACTTAATGAGCGAGAAGTGGTTTACCCACGCTACGCCTACTCTATTTAATGCCGGTACACCTAAGCCGCAACTATCAAGCTGCTTTTTATTGAGCATGCAAGATGATAGCATACAAGGTATATTCAACACCTTGACCCAATGTGCTAAGATCTCTCAGTCTGCAGGTGGTATCGGGTTAAGCATTCATAACATCCGCGCTACAGGTAGCTACATCAAGGGTACCAATGGCCAGTCTAACGGTGTTGTACCAATGTTACGTGTGTTTAACGACACAGCTCGCTATGTAGACCAAGGTGGTGGCCGCCGTAAAGGATCGTTCGCCATTTACCTAGAGCCTTGGCACAGTGATGTGTTCGAATTCTTAGAACTGAAGAAGAACCACGGGAAAGAAGAACACCGTGCTCGTGACCTATTCTACGCCATGTGGATCTCTGATCTTTTCATGAAGCGTGTAAAAGCTGATGCTGATTGGTCATTGTTCTGTCCGAACGAATGTCCTGGATTATACGATAGTTACGGAGCGAAATTTGAAGCATTGTACGAAAAGTACGAGCAAGAAGGCCGTGCACGTAGAACAGTAAAAGCACAAGAACTTTGGTTCCAAATATTGGAATCGCAGATCGAAACAGGCACACCGTACATCTTGTATAAAGATGCAGCCAACGAAAAATCGAACCAGAAGAATTTAGGTACTATCCGCTCTTCTAACTTGTGTACCGAGATAATGGAGTATACTAGTTCTGACGAAGTAGCGGTTTGTAACCTCGCCTCCATCGCACTAAACAAATTCGTGACCGATGATGGTCAGTACGACTTCCAGAAGTTATACGACATCACCTACACAGTTACCAAGAACCTGAACAAGGTAATTGACATCAACTACTACCCAGTAGAAGAAGCACGTAACAGTAATATGCGCCACCGCCCGATCGGAATTGGTGTGCAAGGATTAGCTGATGCGTTCATTCACATGCGCTTGCCTTTCGATAGCGACGAGGCTCGTATTTTGAACAAGAATATTTTCGAAACACTATACTTCGCATCTTTAACTGCATCACACGACCTAGCAGTAGTGAACGGACCATACGAAAGCTTCCCGGGATCACCGATAAGCCAAGGTATCTTCCAATTTGATATGTGGGGAGTAGAACCTACCGACCGTTGGGATTGGGCAGATCTGCGTAAAAAAGTAATGGAGAAAGGTGTATACAACAGCTTGTTGCTAGCACCAATGCCTACGGCAAGTACGTCGCAGATATTGGGTAACAATGAGTGTTTTGAGCCTTATACCAGTAACATCTACAGTCGCCGTACATTAAGTGGTGAGTTTCCAGTAGTGAACAAGCACTTATTGAAAGACTTGATAGAACTTGGTCTTTGGGATGATGACATGAAGAACCAGTTGATCGTTAACAATGGTAGTATTCAGAACATCGAAGGTATTCCGGCAGACATCAAAGAGCTTTACAAAACTGTTTGGGAGATCTCGCAGAAAGTGATCATTGATATGTCGGCAGAGCGTGGAGCATTTATTTGCCAGAGCCAGAGCATGAACTTGTTCGTAGAGAACCCGAACTTCGGTAAACTGACCAGCATGCACTTTTACGCATGGGAACGTGGCCTGAAAACAGGTATGTACTACCTACGTAGCAAAGCAGCAGTTGATCCTATCAAATTCACAGTTAACGCAGCTAAGAAGGCACAGCCAATAGCAGCAGCAGTAGGTGGAGCTACAGCAGTAGAACAAGCCACATCAAATGGATACACCGCCGCCGAGCAAATAAGCTGCTCTATCGACGATCCAGATGATTGTATTGCCTGTGGGAGTTAGTAGTAAGTAGATAGTACCAAGTACTTAGATATATAAACCCTGCACCTTTGGTGCGGGTTTTTTAAAGGATTATTTTACTAAAAATTATAGTAATTGATAAGTAAGTTAGTTGAGGATTTAAAGGTGCCAGATTGGCAAACAAGATTTATGAATTTACCAGAGATTCCTGTATCAAAGCTATGGGATAAGACTCATCTAACCCCTGAAATTCACTTGAAAGAAAAGTTGCGGTTAGGGCTACCTCTATCTAAAGATGAATTGAAAACATTACAATTAGTAGATGAATACTACAATAAATTAAACAGAAAGTTACAATTATTACCTTATTC
>CAYGTK010000019.1:0-30164 GCA_964352775.1 uncultured Chitinophagaceae bacterium | reverse complement strand
TCCTCCGTTTCTTCCACTTTTTGTTCGACCTCTTCAACAGCTTCCTCCTTATCCTCCTTTTTCTTCTCTTTTTGCTCCTCCACCTTTTCTTCTATTACTGCTGGTGCAGCATTTGGCTCTTCCTCTTGCAGTAGGTCTTGAGATGCAGGACTTTCTTCTATTACTTCTTCTACAGCCTCTTTGGCTTTCTTTTTCTTGTCCTTAGCTGTTTCCTCCACTTCTTCTACTGGAGTGGGTTCAGCTTTAGGTTCTTCTTCTTGCAAAAGGTCTTGAGGGGCTTCTTCCATTACCTCTTCAACAGCTTCTTTACCTTTTTTCTTCTTGCTTTTCACCTTTTCCTCTATCACCTCTTCTGCTTCCTCCATTACTGGAGCAGCTTCTTCTTCAATAGTCTCTTCTACTTGCTCCTCGGCTTCCTCTTTACCTTTTTTACCTTTCTTCTTTTTGTCTTCTACTTCCTCTTCTATTGGAGCTTGGTTCATATTCTGTTGCTCTTCTTCAAGTAGGTCGTTTACATCAGGTGCTGCTGGTTTCTCTAGTTGTTGTTGCTGCTCTTGTTGTTCTTTCTCTCTTTGTTCTTGTAGGGCTTTTCGAATAGGATCTAACTCTTCTTCCTTCTTGCCTTTTTTCTTCTTCTCTTTCGTGTTATCCATACCTGGCACTACCACTTTGTCATCAACTTCACCATCTTCCATTTCTTCAAGAAGCTCTTCTTTCAAAAGATCAAGCTCTTGTTGGAACTCGTCTTGCATGTCGAAAGATTCTAGATTTACCTTAACACCGCTTTCTATCTTGTTCATACGGCTAACGAAGGCCTGCATTTCACCAAAACTAGAAACGGTGTAGAAGTACACCCGCTCATCTTCTAATTCCATTTGGCGTTTTTCTGGTGGAATTTGTGCAATTAGATTATTGAACTCTTGGTTGCTGCTAGCTATCTGTAACGTCTTATTGTAGAATGACATGAAATACCAATCATCGAAAGTAGATTCGAAATAGATATTCAAAAAGTCGTCGCCATTACGGATACCATATTCTACATAGCCAGGTATCATTTTGTGAATGCCCGTTTCGCCAACGAAGGACAGCCCTATTGGACCTACTGACCTATATATCTGATAGTTTGCGTCGTAAACAAGTTTTAGTTGACCGAAAGTGAGGGTGTAGTCTTCCAATTCTTTTGAAATAATAGGCAGCCCTGTCTTATTCATTTCTTCTAAAACCTTCTTCTCTTTCTTAGGGTCTAGCACTTCTGAATAGGCTCTGGTAAATTCATCAGAAATGTAATCGATGTTAGGTCTGTCAAAACTGAACGCTAGAATGTCAGCTCCCATTTTTTCAACTAACTCTTTATCTATAGGTAGTTCTAATCCAGATAATAAGTTGAACTCAAAGCTAGCCGAATCCATATTATGCTGAATATTACCCGTAGTAAGTAGGTTGATAGGTTCTAAGCTCAAACCCATATCAATTTTACCTTCAGCATCAACGGTACGCTCCACTTCGTTGTAGCGCAGTATGTTTCCCATAAGTGCGCCATCAGTTATTTTCCCCCTATCACCAAAGGTGTAGGTGGATGCTGCATCATCATAATTGATAACACCTTCAACAGTAAATAATCGATGGTCTTGTGGTGACTTTAGTGGCGCCATAATGGTAGGGTATAGGCTTACATCTTCGTAGTAGTTGAAGTTTATACCAGTGAAAATAGTATCGCCAGTAGCGTTCACACTAGTTCCGTATGCCACAACAACATTCTCTGGATCAATAGCCTCCTTCATGTTGAACCAGTCACTCTCTTTGCCTCCTAGGTCTAATTTTCCAAAGCCATCATAAACTAGTGATGGGCTATCGGAGACCATAGTTACCATGCCTTTAAAGCTGATCTTAGCATTTAGTTTGAAACCTTGTTCTTCTTCAATGTTTCCTGTTGCCCACATTTTGCGGAATACCTTCTTACGCTTGCCTATTTCTTCTTTTACTACTATCTCGCCCATATCAATGGTCTGTACTTCCATTCCGTTTCCAGTGTAATCGTATTTACCTGACCCTCTAAAGTCAACACGGCTGACTACCTCTAAATTGGCACCATAAATAGTGTGGTATTCATTAGCTGTATCAGCAACAATTGTAGCGTTCGCCAAGGTATCTAATAAACCGCCTGGGTTTATAACTAAGCGATTGCTGTCGGGAATTATCTTTACATCAGCTACTTCTACAAAAGGGACCTCATCTACAACAATTGTGGAAGTAGACATGTAGAAAGTAGCTTCACGCGCTAGGAATTTTAGGGAGTCCTGATCTTCTCGGGTTGAGGTAAAGTAAGCTCCCTTGCTGCTAGGTGGCGATTGGAATTGTAGAATATTCGCATCTAGGTCCCAGGTAAATTCATTTATCGCCGTTTTATATTGGTTGCTGGCGAATTGCATGTCGATGTCTTTCACATTCGACTTGAACTCTCCAAAACGCTTCTCTAGATCTAGCTTACCTTGCACGTTAGGGGTGATGAAGGTTACCTTGTCTTCGTCCAATGATTTGATCTCTAGGCTCAAGGTATCAGCATCTAGTGTCTGACCATAAAAGTTGAACATTCTTGAATCGAGAGATGCTTCCTTGAATTCGAATTGTCCGTCTCCTTTTAATCCATTTGTAGGGTCGAATAATAATCGGCCCGTCATGTCAGCCTTAATATCATACATTGCAAATGGTTGGGTCTGTGTTTCCAGTAGCATGCTATCCTTGTATGGCTTCCAGCGGATATAGTTATCGGCTCCACTAACCATTGGGAAGGTGGTTCCTTTGTGTTCCGTTGCTTCCATGTAGAAAGTATCTGCATAAGCATTCAATGAATCAGGGCAGAACAATATTTTATGAGACCCGAATGAGGTGAACAAGTATTCCACGCGCCCACTACCTCGCAAACCTTTGTTACTTAGGTCAATGGAATCATAGTAGGTGGCTATATCGTCATATAGCGGAAACCCGTCGCTAGGGGTCATTCTATTAAAACCTAGGGAAAGGTCATCGCGAATAACAAGCTCTTGTTTAAAATCAGGGAATATTTTGTCAGATATCAATTGCCCTTTTAAGTCCGCCAAATTTGGGTCGAACTCATCCAAACTATCTAACTGGAAGGGCTCTAGTTCAAAGTAAAATTCTTCTGCCGTATAAGTACTATCATGTATATCATCTCGCTCGTAGTATACATATGACTTGTCGCGATTGGTGAAAATAGGGTAGGTAGGAAAGTCTTTTCTACCCGACTTGTTACTCGGGTGGTCAATTTCTAGTCTACCTGTAAGTCCCTCGATCTTTGAATCCAATGGAACGAATACAGGGTCACCATTTCCATCTTCCTCTCCATTGTGAACGTAGATAACTGCCGCTGCTAAGTCGGTCATATCCACCATGAACGAGTCGTGATCGAAGTAGAAACCTTCACCCACAAAGTCAACACGACCAGCGAAAATCTTACCAGAAAACTCAATGTCTTTGTTTGCCTCTAAGCTGATGTTTCCACCACCTGGTATAATGTATACATCTTGTTTTTTGCTCAACGGAATATCCTCTACTCCTTTTATGTTGATTTTGTTGCTGTTCAGGTCGTATTGAGCATTCGTCTCGTCAGAGAAGGATTCGATTTTGATGATGTCGTAATCGATAAGGTCGGAATTGGCGTACAGATAAGTGAATACCTTATCTGTTGCTACCACAAGGCTTATCTCTTCGTAGTAGAAAATAAAACCATCCTCCACTAGCTCGTATAGAAGATTTTTAATTGTTTCTTCTTTATAATTTGGACTCATTCGTTGAGCAAGGGCAGCTGCGTTCATCTCGCGGCTATCCAACTCTTCGCTATATAGTTTTATAGAGGAAACTGGATTGTAATCCATAATACCTTGATGACGTTCAAGCACACCCTTTTCGAAGTAAGTATTGGAGGTAAATGTAGCGGCACTTTTCCCTGCCCCATCTAATTTTTGTATATCAATAGCAGTATCGCCAATTGACCAGTAAATCGCATCAGAGCGAATCTCCATTTTGTGATAAGAGTCGAAGAAGAATCGTGCAGATAAGCCATTTTTACCTCGGTATAGTGAGAATTTTCGAGGCTCTATTTTATAGTTCATTCGCACATTGGGGTGATAAATCGAATCTTTTTTGATGTATAATGAAATCTCTGCGTCAGAAGCAGAAAGCTCCTCGCCTGGTCTTATTTTAAAGTATTGTGAGCGTGCTCTAAATACGGTCACATCATTATCATCAACTACATCGATGGTGGCTGGTTTATTGAAATCTCCATACCCACTGATCTTATCTCCCTTTAGCGCAAAGCCACCAACATACTTGATGTTAGGACCAATGTCTGGAATGACGTAACCCATTTTGAACGAGTAGAAAGCAGGGTACTCAGGGTCGTCGTTTTTGGCTATTAAAAGTTTGTCTTCGTACCTACCAAGTATCTTTTCGGTAAAGTATTTGGTGTGGGTTAGTTGCACCGTATCAATATTGATACTGGCCTCTTTCAAGTTAATCTCAACACTATCAAAAGTGGCATATACTTCATCGGGTGAAAAGCCTGTACGTTCCCAAGTAGTTTTACCGTCTAGTCCTATAAGGTCAAGATCAAGTGGAAAGTAATATCCTTTTAGGTCGTATAAATGAACGGAGTCATTTTCAGTATACCCTAACAATTCAACGCCGTTCAATTCTATTATAGGGCGCTTGTCTTCATATTTCAGCTTATAGTTCTTACCGTTAAGCTTCCACGTTCTAGACTTCGAGATGTAAATACCGTTCTGTGAGAACATGGCATATGATAGCTCCATGAACGAAACAAAGTTCTTGCTACTACCTGGCCGTTGATCTTGTAGTAGTTGGTCAAGTATACCGCTCCACTCACTGAAATAGCTTTTGTCAGTCACTTCAGATGTAGCGAAGGTGTTCACTATCTGTACGTAATTAGCAAAATAGGGGAAAGCTCTCATTCGGCGGCCACCCATTATGTTTGAGGTTGTTACCATACTGCTTAAAATGTCTTGCGACACTACACCCGTTTCTACATTTCCTTCAAGGGTTTCTGCAATGGTTTTACAATCATCTCGTTTGGTGTCTTCCAGTAGGCCTATTAGTTCTTTCAGGAACTTATCGTTCTCGGTCGAAAAGCTAATGGTTTGTCCAAAAACAGGTATAGCTCCTATGAATAGGAGCAAAAATGCCAGAAGGTATTTCATTTCGGTTTATTTATTAAATGCCAATTTAAGGCAAATCCACCCGTTCTCCGTGAGTTTTTCCACAGCGGAGAGGTTAGCATGCCCTGCTGCGGATAGTACATCAGCCTCTTGAGAGACCAAAATACCACTTAACAGCATTGTACCATCAGTCTGCAAATGTTGTGCCCATTTGCCAATGTCTTCTAATATCACATTGCGATTGATATTTGCCAAGATGATATCGAAACGTGTATCGGGTATGGAATCGCTTTCGCCTAATATGGTTTTTATAGGTTCAGCCATATTAGTTGCTATGTTCTCTTGGGCGTTTTTATAAGCCCATTCTTCGTTGTCTATGGCTAGTATTTCATCTGCCCCTCTCTTTCGCGCTAATATGGCTAACACGGCAGTACCGCTGCCCATATCCAGCACATTCTTCTTTGTGAAATCTATTGATAGCATGGCTTTTACCATCATTAAGGTAGTTGCATGGTGGCCCGTACCGAAAGACATTTTTGGGTCTATGATAAGGTCGTAGGTCGGCTGATGATCAAGTTTGTGGAAGGATGCCCTTATAGCCAGTTCTTCTCCCACTAAAATGGGGTGGAAATTGCTCTCCCATTCTTCGTTCCAGTTTTTCTCTTCTAGTTTTTCTTGCTCAAAGTGAAGACCTTTCAGATCTTCGCTGATGGAGAGTATCTCCTTTACATCCACTTGATCAACAAGATCTTTAGAGATGAATGCTTTTAATCCGTCTTCTTGTTGGTCGAAAGAATCGAAACCAGCATTGGCAAGCAGGGCTATTAATAGTTCAACAGTTGCTTCTTCTGCAACGGCAAACTTGTATGCTATATAAGCCATTATACCGCTTTAATAATTGCCAAAAAGTCTTCTGCTTTTAACGAAGCTCCACCTATCAGCCCTCCATCTACATCAGGTTTGCCGAAAAGTTCTTCTGCATTGTTGGGTTTAACACTTCCTCCGTAAAGAATGGGGATGTAGTCAGCCGTATCGGCATCAAAACGTTCCCCTACCTTGCTACGAATAAAGGCGTGCATATCTTGTGCTTGTTCGGGGCTAGCGGTTAATCCTGTACCAATTGCCCATATTGGTTCATAGGCAATTACAATACCGTTCAGATCATCTAGGTTAAAGATGCTTTCTTGCAGTTGCTTAAGCACGTACTCTTCTTGTTTTCCAGCTTCGCGAACTTCTTTAGGTTCGCCACAGCAATAGATCACTTTTAGTTCGGGTGCTTGAGCAGCATGTATTTTTTTCAATACTGTTTCGTCGGTTTCTCCGAAGTACTGGCGGCGTTCGCTGTGCCCAAGGATAACATACTCGCAACCTACAGAGGTTACCATACTAGCAGATACTTCGCCTGTATAGGCACCGCTTTGCTCAAAGTGGATATTCTGTGCGCCAGCGTGTATTCTTGGTTGATCTTTCAATAACTGAGGCATCACAGCTAAATGAATAAAGGGCGGACAAAGAATGACCGTTTTATCATCCAACGGAGGCATATCTTTCAGCAAGGCATCAAGCAACAGGATACCCTGACCGATTGTGTTGTTCATTTTCCAGTTTCCAGCTACTATTCGTTGTCTCATGATCGGTATTGTTCAGTTTCGTTAAATACGTGTTGTAAAATGGCCTTTTCGGTATTGTTCAATTCCAAGCCACGGCGAGGCATTACTTTTTCCGCTGTTTCAAATGCTTTGTCAATTCTATATGTAGTAAAGCCTGAAGCCCCACCCCAAGTGAACGAAGGGATGAAGTTACGTGGGAAACCAGCTCCGAAAATATTGGCAGATACACCCACCACTGTACCTGTATTGAACATGGTATTGATACCGCACTTACTATGGTCGCCCATCATCAGTCCGCAGAATTGCTGGCCTGTTTTAGCAAAACTTCCTTCAGAATAATCCCATAGCCTTACTTCAGCGTAGTTGTTCTTTAGGTTAGATGTATTGGTGTCGGCACCTATATTGCACCATTCTCCCAATACGGAATTGCCCAAAAAGCCATCGTGCCCTTTATTGGAATGGGCATATAGTACCGAGTTGTTTACTTCTCCACCAGCCTTGCATTTAGGGCCAATGGTGGTTGCCCCGTATATCTTTGTACCCAGTTTCAGCGCTGCACCTTCGCATAGCGCAAGTGGACCTCTAACCACACTACCCTCCATTATCTCCGCGTTCCTGCCAATATAGATAGGCCCAGTACTAGCGTTTAATATCGCCCCGTTTACCTCTGCACCTTCTTCTACAAAGATGTTCTCCTTGCCAATGAGCATATTGGTATTATTCAGCTCTACACTAGTACGGCCTTTGGTCAATAGGTCGTAGTCGGCTTGTATTTGTTCTCCGTTCTTGGTGAATATCTCCCACTTCTGTTGTAGGCTATCTACGTTCTCAAGTTGGATTTTTGTCCCATTACTTTCATTAGGCCAGCTACCTATAGCAGCAAAAGGCTTATCGTTATGATATAGTACTTCACCTTTCTTAAGCTCCTTTAGCTTAGCCAATAATTCGGCAGAAGGAAATAGGCTTCCGTCCATCACCAAAGTTTCTTCGGTAAGTTGGCCAGTAAACTTACTGCTTAGATAGTCTTGGGTGGAATAACCGACGGGCTTATCAAAGTGATGCTGCCATTTTTCGGCAATTGTTAATATACCACAGCGCATGGCCCCAACGGGCCTAGTAAAGGTAAATGGCAATAACGACTGGCGCACCTTGGCCTCATCGAATAATAAGATGGAGTTGAACTGCATTGAACAAAAATAAGAAAGCGATCTGGGCTATCAATTTTGAGCCTACTGAAATAGCTTTTTGAACCAGTTTAGGAATAGACCAAAGTTATTTTTGTTTTTGGTTTGTCCACTAGTTGATGTATTGCTATTGCTCTCATTTGTATTGGTGGTCAACTTTGGTTGGTAATCTATATCAACAGGATCACGATGGTCAATAAAAACGTTATGGTAGAAAGGCTCGTGTTCTATATCTGCAGTTAGTTCTATTAATCCTCTATCTAAAAGGCTCAATACTTTTTTCGCTGCTTCTGTTGCATCCCGCCTTAATTCTAAAAACTTATTGGTATTAGTTTTGGGTATAGTTTCAGATAATTCTTTGTCATTAATCAAATAACAATCAATTGCTAAAACCATCAAAAAACGATACCCCTTGCAGTATTCATCATAAGAACTCAAAAGATGCTTGCCTAATAAGTAATCTGATTTTGCATCAATTATATCTTGCAGGATCGCCTTTATTCTTAAAGTTTCCCAGTCGGATTTTTTGATATACTGCTCTAGGATAGTCCATAGACTATACCAACTAAAAGGTTCACGGTAATCAAAGGAAATAAGCTCAAAATAGAATTCTTCTAGTAGAACTTTTTCTAGTTCACCTTTCTCTTCATACACCCATTTTTCGAACTGCTCTATCGAGATCTCACGATAGTAAAGCTTGAGTAAAGCATCTGTTAAAAGTTTAGGTGTAGTTTCCATTGCGATAGCTATAAAACAAAAAAAAGCCTCCCCGAATTGGAGAGGCTTTTCTATATAGTTTAGAAAAGGGCCTATTTCTTGCGCTCTCCGTATTTTTTGCGGAATTTGTCGATACGTCCTGCGGTATCCACGAATTTCATTTTACCCGTAAAGAAAGGGTGAGAGTCACTACTGATTTCCACTTTTATCAATGGATATTCCTTACCATCTTCCCAAATTGTAGTATCCTTGGCATTAGCACTTGAACGTGTCAAAAACTCTTTGTCCGTAGAAATATCCTTAAATACTACGAAGCGATAATTATCTGGGTGTATACCTTTTTTCATCGTTGTTCCTTTTTCGGCTGGCAAATATACAAACTTTCTCTGCGTAAATCCACCCTTTGCTGCTATTTTTTTGTGCATGTTTTGTATCTCAGCGGGCAAACTATTTGAGCTATTATTCTGTAACTTAAAGGCACTATGAGTTGGAGACGATTGAACGGCGAGCGCATTGAGCGCCCAATTGAAGAAGCCGTTGAACAGACTTTACTGGAAGAAATAGCTGCTGGGCACCAACCAAAGGTGTGTATCGGTACTGATTCGCAGGTGTATTCCACGTGCATTGAGTATGCTACGGTAATCGTATTTCTACGTCACCGAGGTGGCGGCTTCATGTTTATAGAAGAGGAAAAGGGATATAAACGTATGGGCATCCACGAGCGGATGATATACGAAGTTTCTAAGTCTATTGATATTGCACATCGCCTGCGAGAAATAATGGAGAAGCACAACATAAAGGTGGAAGTACATGCCGATATTAATGCTGATCCCAAGTATCGTTCTAATTCAGCCTTGAACGAGGCTGTAGGTTATATCAAGGGTATGGGCTTTGAGGTAAAAGTAAAACCCGATGCTTTTGCAAGTACCTCTTGCGCTAATCGTGTTGTGTAGCGTATATTTGCACTAATAATTATTTGTTTCTTCCACACATGAGCAAACGCTGGATCTTTAAGGCTTTAGGTTTAATAATGGTGATGGCCATAGGTATGACATCATTAGCCAGTTATTGGTATTTGAACTACCGCTTGCCTTGGGATATGTTCAATAGTGATGGAACAAATATCTTCTACACCATTGATGGAGAAGGTGAGCCAGTGATATTGGTACATGGCTTTGCTGCCAATGGTTTCATGAACTGGCGAAGCCCAGGAGTAGTAGCTGAACTGGAGAAAGAAGGTTTCCAAGTGATAAGCATGGACATGCGTGGTCATGGCTGGAGCGAGAAGCCAGAAGAGGTAGGCCAATACGGTGAGCAAATGATGAACGATGTAGTTCGGCTGATGGACCACTTAGAAATAGATAGGTCGCACGTGGTAGGTTACTCCTTAGGGGGCATCGTTACCCAGAATTTGGCAGTTCATCACCCTGATAGATTTATATCAGCTACTACCATCGCTTCAGGTTGGGAACGAGCAGATACCAGCCTAGTAATTACAGAGCGTAAGTGGATAGCGCAGACCTACCGTGAGGGTAAGCCAGTATTCATTCTGTCCTTTGTTTCTAAAACGGAAAAAGAGTACTCTATTGTTCGTGAAGCCTTGATGTATGCTATGGTCAATGTATTCAACTCACCTACCTCATTGGCAGCTACTTTAGAAGGTGCAGAAGGCTTGATAGTAAGTGAAGAAGAGCTACAGAACATCGATATTCCATTCTTAGTAATGGTGGGCGATGAGGATATTCTATACCCTATGGCGCAGAATTTGACCCATCACTTACAGAACGAAGAATATGCGGAAGTGAAAGGTGGCGACCATTTCAATACGGCTAGCAAAAAGGAGACGCACCGTTATTTATCTCGTTTTTTGAAAAAGAATTCGGAAACTAAGTAGCCCTTTCCTATTTATTGGGTGAGCGATGTCATCTATGCAAACGTTGCTTTTTTATACCTTTAGTTTACTTTTTTGAGAACAAGTGAATTAAAGACGAATACGCATGAGCACCGAAGCAAATACTGCCGAGCAGCAACATACTGATACTACTGATTTTCTACCCTTAAATGGCACCGACTATATTGAGTTTTATGTAGGTAATGCTAAGCAATCGGCCTACTACTACGCCCATACTTTTGGCTACAAGCCATTGGCTTATGCGGGTCCTGAAACTGGAGTGCGCGACAGAGCATCATATGTGCTTCGCCAAGGGAAGATTACACTAGTACTGACCACGGCCATGCATCCTGATAGCGATATAGCAAAGCATCAATTACTGCATGGTGATGGTGTGAAAACAGTCGCTCTGTGGGTGCCTGA
Source organism: uncultured Chitinophagaceae bacterium (assembly GCA_964352775.1). Lineage (GTDB taxonomy): Bacteria > Bacteroidota > Bacteroidia > Chitinophagales > CAIOSU01 > CAYGTK01. The sequence goes on along the minus strand of CAYGTK010000019.1, from coordinate 19,147 downwards.
TGCTACCTACTCATTTGAAGAGACTACCAAGCGTGGCGCTAAACCCTATTTTGAGCCGCAAGTACATAAAGATGATAATGGTGAAGTGGTATTGTCAGCCATTCACACTTATGGTGAAACGGTACATGTATTTGTAGAGCGCGAGAATTACAATGGCATATTTTTACCAGGCTATGAAAAGTGGGATGCACCTTACGAGGGTAACCCAACTGTAGGCTTGAAGTATGTAGACCATATGGTAGGCAATGTTGGTTGGGGAGAAATGAACACTTGGTGCTCGTTCTACCGCGATGTAATGGGCTTTACCCAATTGGTGTCTTTTGATGATAAAGATATTTCTACCGATTACACCGCCTTAATGAGTAAGGTGATGAGCAATGGAAATGGCCGCATTAAGTTCCCGATAAACGAACCTGCTGAAGGCAAGAAGAAGTCGCAGATAGAGGAATACCTTGATTTTTATCATGGTGCAGGTGTGCAGCATATCGCTATTGCTACTGATAATATTTTAGAAACGGTAGCGGAATTACGCCGTCGTGGTATCGATTTTTTGCATGTGCCAGATACATATTACGATACACTTTTAGACAGAGTAGGTGATATTGATGAGGAGATAAAGGCTCTGAAAGCCCTAAATATTCTTGTAGATAGAGATGATGAAGGTTACTTGCTACAAATATTCACTAAGCCAGTAGAAGATAGACCAACCTTGTTTTATGAGATAATTCAGCGTAAGGGAGCTAAGTCGTTCGGTAAGGGAAATTTCAAGGCACTGTTTGAATCAATTGAGCGCGAGCAAGCATTGCGCGGAAACTTATAAGTTATGGCAGAAGCAGCTAAAGAACTAAGCCTAGAACAAGCACATCGCAAATTTGCGGTCAGCTTCTTTAATGCTATTTGGCCCTTGCTGGAAAAGGAAGGTGATAGAACAGCCGCAGAAGATGAAGAAATGCTTCGCTTGGCCTATGCATCGCATCATCATTGGCTGCAAATTGGACAACCCGTAAACGACCAGCGAGGCGAGTGGATGCTAGCCCGCGTACATACAGTTTTAGGAAATAAGATAGCAGCTTTAAAGCATGCCACAAGTTGTTTTGCATTAACTAATAGTTTGGGGTTAAAAGATTTTGACAAGGCCTATTCGCTAGAAGCAATGGCTAGAGCGCATGCAGTGAATGAAATGGAAGCAGATGCCCGAAAGTATTATAAACAGGCACTTTTAGCTGCTGATGAAATAGCAGGGGAGAAGGATAAAGAACAATTTATAAGCGACTTATCAGCAGGGCCTTGGTTTGGCATAAAACAATAAGAGTTTAAGAAGTACGTTAATCGGCATATCACCAAATAAAATTTAGCTCCATGAAAACAATTGTAATTACACTCGCCTCTATTCTTGCGTTGTTCCAATTTGCAGCAGCTCAAGACAATATCATCTTTAAAGACGGTATGGAAATGCAAGCCAAAGTAGTAGAAATAAGCCCTACGGAATTAAAGTACAAGCGTGCCGACCATCTCGAAGGACCAACTTACACCGTTTACCGCAATGAGGTATTTATGGTACAGTATGAAAATGGCAGTAGCGAAGTGATAAGCTCAATTGATTTTACAGCGCCAACACCACGACTTCGCAACTCAACCATATCTACTCGTGGCGATAGAAAATTGATAGGCTCTACTTATAAATCACCAGGATTATCCTTTCTATTCTCCTTTTTAATGCCAGGTGGTGGACAATATTATAACAAGGATTTTGGTAAAGGTGGAGCCATGACGGGTTTATGGCTAGCAGGTATTACTACCGCAGCCACAGCGCCATATGATTACTATGGGGATGACTTTTATGATGACGGCATTTACTATTCTGAATATAACCCTAACCCACAGCGTATAATAGGTAATACTGTATGGTTTGGTACGTGGCTATGGTCTATTATAGATGCTCCAATTCGTTCAGCGGCTATCAACAGAAAAAACGCTGCCAATGCTACTGGTTTGTTAGAATTTCAAAAGCAAGATAAATGGGTGATGAAAGTAGAACCCTTTAAAAGTGCTGGTTTAGGTGGTGCATTTAGCATGCGCTTCTAAAACCAACTGATATAGAAATAAGAAAGCCCGCTAGCGAAATGTTAGCGGGCTTTTTAGTTGTTGTTAGTAGCTGTTAAATGCTATTGATGAACTTACGGAAGAAACCAATACTAGGGTCGTTCTTACGGTACTCCAGTAGCTCTATGAACATCTTATCCATAGCTAGCTCTACTTGGTTACGTAGCTCCCAAAGGTTTTCGTCTTTATCGTGGCGCTTGTTGTAGTGCTTGGTTTCAATTCGTTCACCTACTTTCCAATACAACTTAACAGGCTTAGGAAATGGCGTGAACAACAAACCTTTACCAATAGGGGGTATGTACTCTCCGTTCTTCAGCGTCTCTTTCACAAAGTCAGTATCCTTTAAATACTTACCTAAAGTCGAATTCATGATGTCGTTCTTATCAGCTATAATATCATAAGCATCATCGCCACCTACTTGGGTTACGGGAATTATATCGTAGCCGTGCATAATGGCCATACGCACAAAGCCCAATCTATTCTTCCAAGTCAGTTTATACTTTTCCCCTTTCAGCTTCATAGTTTCTCGTCCACCACCGGGGTATACTATTATGTGTTCTCCAGCTTTCATTAATGCGCTGCAGTTTTCACGTGTGCCTTTCACAAAGCCCAGTTGCGGATTCACATCCTTCCAATAAGGTATTTTGTAGTGCATATCATCCACTAGCGAACGGAAGAAAATACCATTTTCCTTGTAAGCCTTAGCTCCAAATAGCACTCCATCAGTTACACCAAACACGCTGTGGTTAGTTACATACAGCGCAGGTTTATCTTTATCCAAGTTGTCGAACCCAAAAAATTCTGGGGTGAAATACTTGCGCATCGGTCCCGCTATGTTCTCAATAAACTCTAAAGAAGGTGGGTCGAAATCTAAAAAGTCGGGACGGGGGTCTTTATCTGAACTTGCCATATAGTGTGGAATTGTCGTGTTTTTAGCTGCTGCAAAGTTATCTATATTAGTTTCAGTTTACAATTCTACCGCAGTATGCATAAACGAACTATATATCTTTTACCTGGTGTGGGGGCCGATGAAAGTGTTTTTAAGTTCCTCAACTTCCCCAAAGGCTATGAAGTGCAGTATCTTGATTGGCTTCCCTTGGAAGATGATGACGACCTGACCACTTATGCAATGCGATTGAGCAAGCAGATAAAAACCGACACCCAGCCGATATACTTAGGTCTTTCTTTTGGTGGGTTAGTAGCTACCGAACTTTCTAAGATCATTCCCCCCGTCAAGAACATCCTGGTTTCCAGCATAAAGACCTTTTACGAACGCCCTATGCGGATGAACTTGATGGAGCTGCTGCCGCTGCATAAATTCTTCCCTGGGGAATTAGTATTGGCATTCGATTTTTGGCACGATTGGGCTTTTGGTGAAACTACCGATGAGGAACGTGTGCTGATAGAAGAAATGATAAAGAATGTAAACCTTGATGTAAATGAATGGGCAGTTCACCAATCGGTAAATTGGGATAATAAAGAACCTGTGCCCAACACCCTACATATTCATGGCGATAAAGACCGAATATTTCCATTGCAGTATATTCACGACTGCAAAGTGATAGAAGGTGGGTCTCACTTTATGTTAGTGAGCAGGGCCGATGAAGTAAGTGTTATTATTAGTGAAGAATTGAAAAAGCTAGACAAACCAGCAAGTGAGCGCAAGTCAAAAAAAGTCAAACCCGACGACCAACAAGCTGCCTAAGTGGTATTGGCTACTGCCAGCCTTGGTAGGCCTGCTACTTTACGCCAATACCTACAACCACGCCTATGTGCTGGATGATGGACTGGTAATTGGAAAGAACAGCTATATCCAAAAAGGCTTTGCAGGCATTGCCGACCTAGCTATCCATACCTATACCCACGGCTTTCAGGGCTTTAACGATGGGTTGTATCGCCCGCTAAGCACCATCACCTTTGCGATGGAGTATGGCCTAGTTGGCGGGCTGAACCCATCGGTAAGTCATGTGGTGAATATGTTGTTGTTTGGTTTAACTGTTTTAGTGCTATTACTATTTCTTCGCGCTTTATTCCCCAAGCTACATCCCGTTGTTCCCTTTTTAATGACGCTGCTATTTGCCGTGCACCCAATACATACCGAGGTGGTGTCCAATATCAAAAGTAGAGACGAAATATTGGCATTGCTTACCATGCTAGCGGCACTCTATTTCTTAATAAAGAACCAAGTAAAACCCGAACCGAAACTACTGATAGCATCGCTGGTGTTATTCGCCTTAGGTTTGCTTTCTAAAGAAAGCTCAGTGAGTTTTGCAGCTATAGTTCCCTTGGTGTTGTACTACCGTTTTCCAAAGATGGAACTGGTGGGTATTGCCAAGAAAACCGCACCCTACCTAGCTATGGCAGCAGGTTTTATAGCCTTGCGCTTTGCCGTGGTGAACGGTATGGAGCGTGCCCCCGATAGTGGAGCGAAAAGTGTACTAGCCAACTCCCTATTTGCTGATATGAGCGGGGCAGAACAACTGGCCAGCCGCCTATGGTTGCAAGTACTCTACATTTGGAAAACCATTGTTCCCCTAAACCTATCTCACGATTATACCTTTGATATGATACCTGCGCAGTCGCTAGCCAGTTGGCAGTTTGTGGTGGCTATTCTGGCTATTGGTGGTTTGGGTTATGTAGGTGTAAAGGGCTTAATGAAGCGCACACCTTGGGCCTTGGGTATTTGGTGGTTCGCCATCACATTGGTTATAGTATCTAACTTGCTGCTGCGTATTGGTACCACCTTTGCTGAGCGGTTTTTATATGCGCCATCCATTGGTTTTGCTATCGCGATACCTTTGGTGTTGGCCTTTGTATTGAAGCTGAATTTAGAAGGAAGCAAGAAGTCTATCCCCGACTTTCTGAAAGGGAATGCTGCTTATACGGGCGTGCTAGCGGTGGTCATTGTACTATTTGCCTACAAAACCTTCGACAGAAATACGGATTGGGAGAATAACATGACCCTGTATCGTGCCGATATAAGCTACGCCCAGAATAGTGCTCGAGCCAATTACAACCTAGGCACAGCCCTAATGGAAAGCTTGAATCAGCCAGGAGTGAACCCCTCAACAACAGGTAAAGAGGCTGTACAATACCTAGAAAAGGCCATTGCTATTTATCCTGAATATTGGGATGCTTATAATAATCTAGGCTTGAGTTATAAGGGTATAAAAAACTACGCCGCATCAATACAGGCTTACAATGCCGTACTGCAGCGTAACCCCGATTATACCAAAGCCCACTACAACTTAGGGCAAACCTATTTTACGGCCAAGCAACACCAGAACGCCATAAGCTCATTACAACGCTACTTGCAATACCAGCCCAACCACCAGATGAGCTACTACCTTATTGGGATGAGCTATGGTAGCTTGAACCAATTTGACCAAGCTAGGCAAGCCTTGGAGCAGAGTTTAGCCCTGAATCCTAATCATGCTAGCACGCTCTTCTCACTTGGGCAGACTTACGGTATATCGGGCGATAATGCTAAGGCCTTTGGTTACTTCGAGCGCGCTCTACAGCTAGACCCCAATAACATGGAAGTGACCATGAACGCAGGCATCAGCCAAGCCAAAATGGGTAAACATGCCGCCGCCATTCCCTACTTTGAACGTGTAGTTACCCAGCAGCCCAACAATAAAGGCGCACTATCCAACATCATCCAAAGCTATCAGCAGCTCGGCGATCAGGCAAAAGCAGCAGCCTATCAGCAGCGGTTGGCAGCTTTGCAGTAGGTACTGTTGACGGTAGGTGGTCCATAGTCTGTGGTCCGCGGCCAACGGTCTATAGCCCACAGTCCACACTCATACCGATGCAGGTCGGTATCTCAAGGTCGCACATCATCTATCGACTATTTACAGTGGACTATTGACTGGCACCCGCACACCACCAACCGCCAAAACCTCTCTTGGGGTCGGTTTCAGCGCTCAGTGGTTTAGCTATAGCGCATATACCTATAGTTAGGAAAAAAAGGGGTATTTAAAGAAGAAATTTCCGACTATTTCCTTACTCTGTCACTTAATTCGGCTAACTTCTAGCGCATGCAAAAAGGGCCGTTGACAAAGACAGTCAGCTACTTAAAAAGCTGCTGTCATTGGCAACGGCCCTTTTGCGCTGGCCTACGCTATAAGGTGTTTGGCGTAGGCCTATGTTTTATAAAAAAAACCAGCCTCTACGTAAGTAAAGGCTGGCCTAATAGGCAGATCGAATGCCGGTATTATATTGTTGATAGCCCGTAGGCCTGTATCTTAAAACACTTGAAATTTTTGGGTGGCTACCTTTTTACCTGTTTGGTCGCGCAGGTTGGTAATGTATAAGCCACTTGCCAATCCGCTTATATCAATGCGGAGATTGTTATCGCTAGCCTGTACGGCCTCTTGTACCCATTGGCGGCCTATATGGTCGTATATATTCACGGTGTAGCCTTGTGCCTGTTCGGGCAGTTGGAGAAATACGTTCAGGCTGTTGTTATCGCCATTGGTAATGTAGTAGCGTATGTTGCGCTCTTCAGCATCTTTAGTGCTTACCAGTCCTCCTGTGCCTTCATAGGCGTTTATCAGGTTGGGTTGGGCATTTAGTAGTGCATTGCTATCAGCCTCGTAAATTCTACGGGCAAAGTTTATACCACCTTCTAGCTCTACGGTATTGTCATCTAGCTGGTAAATGTAGGTGTAGTTGCCACCAGGGGGCATGTTGCTTAGGTCGTTCAGTTGGGTAAGGTCGTGCGCTAGGGCCCAATCTTCTTTCTGTATTTCGGTAAGTTGGTTACGGAAGTTTACCAGTACTTGGTCGTCTATCACAAACCACATGCCGCTGGCGTAGGCTAGGTGAGGAAAAAGGGTGATAACATCAAAGGCAGCTTCAAAATCTATATCGCCCTCTATCTGTCGGATAATTGCATCGCGTTCGCTGATAACCGATTGCTCGCTGAAATAAATCAGGTTAAGCTTATCATTTCGGTCGCCACGGTATTCGTGATGGTCGATATGTTGGGTGTTTACCTGGCTGACGTCAAACTCGCTAGCATCTTGTAGCCTAAAGGCGTAAACATCTTGCTGAAAGTTCCATTCATAGGGTTGTCCGTTCACATACCAGTAAGTGGTACTGCTTCGCCAGCTGAAGCTCATCATACTCATTAATATGAGAAGCCCACCCAATAGCACTAGTAATATTCTCTTGGAATTGGTCATATCCACTCGTCGTCTAAATCCTGTTCACTAAACCTAAATCCTACTCTCTCTTTCTCTCTTACTGGGTCTTGATCACCTTATAGGTGTTCAATAATTGCCCATCGGAAAGTACAGAAGAAAAATATACTCCTGGTACCAATGCCTGCACATCCACATACACGGTTCCTCCACTGGTGGGCAATATTTCCTGGCGCAAGGCCTTCCCATTCAAATCTGTCAACACAATTGCCACCTCATTAGGCTGCTGGTTTCCAGGAGTATATAATAATTCCATCTTATCGTTCATCAGCGTGGTTACTTGTACCATATCGCTGTTGTTGTCTGTTAGTTCCGCAATGCTTACTGGGGTGCTTTTCAGGCTTAGCCCAATGTTAACCCGGCCATAGCCCAGCTGCTCGTTGTGGCCAGGCTTGGTGGTATTGCTGTTGTAATCGTACGAACCACCATTATCGGTGTTATTCGTTTTTTCTGCTCCATCACTTACTAGCTCCATTACTTCAGCGTAGCTTAGTTGTGGGTCTTTACTTAGTATTAAAGCTGCTAAACCACTAATGATAGGTGCTGCCGCAGAAGTTTTGTTGAAGTTGATATAGTTACCACTGAAGTAACCATCGTTACCCGAATAATCAGTAGAATAGATGCATATGCCCGGTGCGGATACGTGAAGAAGGTCGCCGTAATTACTGCCCCAAGTAGTTCCGCTATCCCAACCATCGTTAGGAAGCTTACGCATATCATCGGGGGTGGTAGCGCCTACGCTTATCACCTCTTCCATTTCGCTAGGAAATTGCTTTGAATTTATATCGCTATTATTATCGTTTCCGTGCGATGCTACTACCACAATACCATGAGCTTCGCCCCAAAGTTGGCGACCTACTGTTGTAGCATTCTGAATTTCAGTAGCAATTGCTGGACTATAGAAGTAGGAGCCAAAGCTGCAGTTTATCACATCCACATCAATATCCAAGCTCATCGCCTTTTGAAATGCAATAATAATGGAAGCTTCAGAACCATCTATTAAGAACGGAACGATAGTACTTCCATAAGCTATGCCTGCTGCGCCTTCGTTGTTATCTCCATTAGCTCCAACAATACCCGCTACGGCCATTCCGTGAGCATTATTAGGGTTGGTGTAGTAATAATTGCTTTGATCGTAAGAAGTATTATTTATACAATCCCAGCCATCAGCCCATCTGCCTTGCATATCGGGATGGTCCATATCGAAACCGTAGAAATCGATAACTCCTACTTTAATGCCACCACCAGTGTAGCCAGCATTCCAAGCATCGGCCACTCGTATATCAGCATTGTAGTCGCCCGATTGGCCACATACGCTGCGGTTGCCATTGGTTAGGTGCCAGGCATTTTCTATACCTGTATCGTTAGTTGCCGAACCGTGTGGTTCAAAAAAATTGACCCGGTTCGGCTGCGCTACTGTTACAAAGGAATTCTCCTCGTACACTTGCGCAGCCAAACTTGCACTGTTCATGCGTGGGTCGAAGCTTGCCTGCTTGAAAATAAAAGTGTAACGCTGGCCGGTAGGTAAGCTGCTGTGTGGGCGGCTTACCAAGTTCAAATTGTATTTCTTCATGAACTGGTCCAATGCATCACCTTCAAGAGGTTCGCTAAAAGTCAATAATATGTTGTTATCAATGTAGTATTCCTTACCCTGTAGAAGTGGGTTGTTAGTTATAGGCGTAATGGTGCGTAACACCTTCGCATCAGGGAATTGTGCCGTCATATCCGTAACGAATTGACGTACTTCTCCTGCTTCGGCATTTGCCGTTAAATTAAACGAATAATAATTATTAGTAGGGGTTCCTGTAGCCTTATAATTGGCTATTAAGGGGTTGCTCCAACGCTGTTGGGCAATAGGTCCCGCTGCTGTTCGCAGGGTTATCCTGTCGGTATCAAGGTTCCAAGTTTCACTTTTCCCCTCCTTACCATAAATCGTAATTTCTTCATCTGCGGCCCATCCAATAGTACTGCTAAATAGTAGCGCAATACCCATTAGAAGTGGTTTTAGGCCAGCCGTTTTCACATAGCACATCATACTCACATACCTTTTGGCTGAACTTTTCAGTTCTCGTAATTTTCAAAGAGCGTTCTTAGGGCGGTTGCCTTGGTATACGGGGGTGCTAATACTTTGTTCCCTACAAATTGTGTTGAGCGAATAGCTGCCTGCTGAAAGTCCTTCTGCATCAAGGCTTCACGCCAATGTATAATTTTTACCCTGTGGAAAATATGGCTTTGGTAAAGCCCGCCATTCCCGCTACTTTTGCAGCACATGAACGAAAAGATCCTCATAGTCGATTTCGGGTCGCAATACACCCAACTTATTGCCCGCCGAGTGCGCGAACTAAACGTGTATAGCGAGATAGTACCCTTTAATAAAATTCCTGAACTGGATGATAGCTTTAAAGGCATTATTCTATCAGGTAGCCCTTGTTCGGTACAAGAAGAGAATGCACCTGATATTGACCTGGATGCCTTGAAGCAGAACACACCCATTTTAGCAGTTTGCTATGGTGCGCAATTGCTAGCTAAAAAGATGGGTGGTAAGGTAGCAGCTTCTAACAAGCGGGAATATGGTAGGGCCAACTTAAAGACCATCTACAGTAAAGAAGGTTTGATGCAAGGCATATCCGACCATAGCCAAGTGTGGATGAGCCACGGTGACACCATTATGGAGTTGCCGGAAGCTTTTGAACTACTAGCTAGCACCGAAGCGGTAGAAGTAGCTGCATTTCAAAATAGGAACGGTGCCTTTGATAAGCCAGTTTACGGTTTACAGTTTCACCCAGAAGTATATCACTCGCTAGAAGGGAAAGAGCTGTTGAGCAATTTCGTGATGGACGTATGTGCTTGTACGGGTGACTGGACGCCAGCATCTTTCGCAGATGAAACCATACAAAAGCTGAAAGACACTCTTGGAGACGATAAAGTAGTACTTGGCCTATCAGGTGGAGTAGATAGTAGCGTGGCCGCAGTGTTAATAGATAAAGCCATTGGCGATAGACTATACTGCGTATTCGTGAATAACGGATTGCTCCGTAAAGATGAATACGACGAAGTACTACACTCTTATAAAGACATGGGACTGAACGTTATCGGCGTAGATGCTTCCGAAGACTTTTTGAGTGAGCTAGATGGCATAAGCGACCCCGAAACAAAGCGCAAAATAATCGGTAGAGTGTTTATTGAGGTGTTTGACAGAGAGGCGCAAAAGATAAAAGATGTTAAATGGTTGGGGCAAGGTACTATCTATCCTGATGTGATAGAATCGGTTTCAGTACATGGTCCATCTGTTATGATAAAGAGCCACCACAACGTAGGCGGCCTGCCCGATCACTTGAACCTAAAAGTGATAGAGCCACTTCGTTTATTGTTTAAAGATGAAGTGCGCAGAGTAGGGAAGGAGCTAGGTATTTCACAGAACATATTAGGCCGCCATCCCTTTCCTGGACCTGGCTTGTCTATCCGTATAATTGGTGAGATAAGTAAAGAGAAAGTTCGCATTCTACAAGAGGCTGACGCTATTTTCATCAATAATTTGAAAAAGCATAACCTATACAATGAGGTATGGCAAGCAGGGGTAATGTTACTCCCGGTTCAAAGCGTAGGTGTAATGGGAGATGAGCGTACTTATGAGAATGTGGTAGCCCTTCGTGCCGTAGCAAGTACTGATGGTATGACGGCCGACTGGTGCCACCTACCTTATGAGTTTTTAGCTTTAGTATCTAACGAGATAATCAATAACGTAAAGGGCATAAACCGTGTGGTTTACGATATTAGTAGTAAACCACCAAGTACGATAGAATGGGAATAGGCCGTTATCATATCATGACCACGCTGCTACTGGCTATTTTACTGTTTGCATGTAAAAGTGGGGATGATGTAGTATACACTCCGCCACCTGCCCCAACTGATCTAGTAGATCCTTTGGATAATGTAGACTTGCCTTTAGATAGCTTGAAAGACATTGTTAAAGGCTATCGCACCAAAGACCGTTACAACATTTCGCTGCTTTTACCTCTATACTTGAACAAGATGGAGGACGACGAAGACTACAGAAGTAGCAAAGACGACGAAGGCATCTATCAAGGCAGTAAGATGGGGCTCGACTTTTATCAAGGAGTAGCTATAGCACTAAAGGAATTGAAGGCATTAGGCTTTAAGACCGACGTACATATTTATGATACCGAGAATGATACTTCAGTTGTCAATGCTTTATTCAAAACTGGTAAGCTAGATAGTAGTGACCTTATTATAGGGCCTGTATTTAATTCAGAAATGCGCTGGGCGGCTAAATGGGCCAAGCTGAAGCAGATACCTATTGTATCTCCATTATCACCAGGTGTAAATGTTAGCACAAAGAATCCCTACTACATCCAGATGAACCCTGGCTTAGATGCGCACTGCTGGAAAATATATGAACACCTGCTAAGTAAGCATAAAGGCAAGAACATTGTACTAGCCTATCAATTAGAAGGTGATGAGATAAGCTTGGTGCAAATGATAGATCGCTGGGAGAAAGCCAGAACAGATAGTACAGGCGATACCACTTTCCGCTTTCAGAAATTCATCTATTTAAATGATGAGGAAGAAGGTGGAAAAGAAGAAGGAATGCTGGGTGATGATGACCCATCGGGTATTACAGAATACTTCGAAGAATTTGACAGTAATTTAGTAGTAGTGCTTTCGGTCGATTTTCAGTTCGTGTCTAAAATGAGCAGTGCCCTCTACAATTTGCGGGAAGATTACCTGGTGAAGCTTTATGGTTTACCCGTACTTGGCGAGTACGACCACTTGCGTATAGATCATATGGAGGCTTTGAACACGCACTTCACTACTGAAAAGTACATGGACATCGACAAGATGGTGAGCACTTCTTTCTACTGGAACTATATAGATAGCTTTTACGTAGAACCCAACACCATTTCTACTAAAGGATACGATATTATGCTCTATTTTGGGAAAATACTCAACACTTATGGTCTCGATTTTATGACCATGAGCAACGAGCAAAACTATGCTGGTTCGCTGAATGATATTCGTTTACAGCTGGTACATGCTAGGCATGTTTCTACCAATCCACGTTTCGTTCCCGTGTTTTATCAGAACATGAACGTACACCTCTTGAAGTATCAAGACTTGCAGTTAATGAAAGTTAAGTAATTGGCTAGCCGCTAAAAAAGATAGTACCTTAGCCAACCCTAATGATGAATATCCCGTCTATAGTTCAAATGAAGAAGACCATTTTAGTATGGGTGCTGCTGGTATCGGTGGTAGTGTCGTCGTGGGCACAAAAGAACTTAGACTTACGTAAAGTTGTCACTTTTAACGCAGAGTTAAGTGATATATGGGGTTTCGAGTCGAACAATAGGGAATATGCACTGGTAGGTCTAGTAAATGGACTATCCATTGTAGATGTGACCGACCCTGATAATGCGCAGGAGATATTCTTCATTCAAGGACCGAGCAGCACTTGGCGCGACATTAAAACGCGCGATGAGTATGCCTACGTTACCAATGAAACAGGAGAAGGATTACTAATAGTAGATCTTACTGATCTTCCTAATTCCATCAATTCTACCAACTGGATAGCTGATTCATTACTATGGACTGCCCACAACATCTATATAGATGAAAAAGGTAGGGCCTACATGGCTGGTCATAATAGTTTTGATGGTTCAATACCCTACGAACAGCGCGGTGCTTTAATTGCCGACCTTACCCAAGACCCTATGGCCCCTGTGCTATTAGGTCAATATCAAGATGAATACTGTCACGATGTAATTGCACGTGGAGATACCTTGTGGACCTCTGAAATGGGAGTGGGACGTTTTGGTGTAGTAGATGTGACAGATCCTGCTAACCCGTTCAAACTTGCTGATAACCGCACACCGAACTTCTTCACGCACAATGCTTGGATAAGCGACGATAACAACTATCTGTTCACCACAGATGAACGACCAGGAGCTTTTGTAGCGGCCTATGATGTTAGCGACTTGGATAACATTCAAGAAGTAGATCGCTGGCAAGCAGACCCAGGCAGTAACCTGATACCACATAATACCCACTATAAGGATGGCTATTTAATTACCGCTTACTATAAGTATGGGGTGAATATAATAGATGCCAGTAAACCTGATAATCTTGTAGAAGTAGGTCAATATGATACATCACCATTTATAAATAGTGATGGTTTTGCAGGTTGTTGGGGTGCTTATCCTTATCTGTCATCGGGTAACATTCTTGCTACAGATATTGAGGAGGGTTTATTCATACTTACACCTAAGTATGTTAGGGCTTCTTATTTGGAAGGTAGCGTAACAGACCTATCGCAAGGGTTTGCCATACAAAACGCTAGGGTTGAGTTTATTGGCCAGCCACAACTAGATTTTACTGGGCTACAAGGGGAATACCGAACTGGTGTTGCCGATAGTGGTGAATACGATGTACGCTTTGTACGCGATGGTTGCCAAACACAGATATTTACAGATGTTCAGCTAAGAACAGGTCAGGTAACTACACTAGATGTTCAGCTAGACTGCTTAACCAGTGTAGGGGTAGAAGAAGTAACCAATGGTGTTACTTGGAAAGCCCAGCCAAGTGTTTTTCAACAGCAAACTACGCTATCCTACAGTCAACAGTACTGGGATGGAGAAACAGCTACCGTTACCGTGCATGGCATGGATGGTAAGCAGTGGGAACGATTTGATATATATGATGCTAATACTAAGATAACCGTAGGGGCCAATTGGCCTGCAGGTATCTACGTAGCCAGCATGTTCTACCAAGGGGAAACTTACACCCTGAAAATACTCAAGCAGTAATATACGCTTTCGCACTTGTGGAAAAGCATTGCTAATGCCCACAGTTAGCGACTTTTAGCAGGCTAATAGATGCCTGTTTTTCCTATTTCATTTTCGTATATTTGCCCACCAATTTTTAATACATATAAGCTATGCAAGCAAAAGGATTAATTAAATTTTTCGTAGCCGCACTTATTGCAGTTTGTACCTACCAGTTAATGTTTACTGTAGTAGGTGCCATGCAAGAGAACAAGGCCGATAACTTTGCCCAAGAAAGGGTAGAGAACATAGAAGCAGACAATGAACGTAACGCCGCTTTCAAATATGAGCGCCGTAAGTATATTGATTCTGTATATAACGAAACCGTATTCAGTATAGGAGTTGCAGATTTCACTTATGCTGAGGTTATTCAAAAGAAGATAAACCTAGGTCTAGACCTTCAAGGTGGTATGAGCGTGGTATTAGAAGTATCGCTAAAGGAGCTTATCATCGCAATGGCAGGTGATAGTAAAGACACTGCTTTCCGCAAGGCAATTGAAGATGCTGATGCACGTAGAACGGAGTCGGATGCAACTTTAGTAACACTATTTGCCGAGGAAGTAGCTAAGAACCCAGCTATACAATTGGTAGACATTTTCAATATACCTTCTAATAAGGGTATTATTGAATATGGTTTTACCAATGAGCAAGTTATTGATGCTATTCGCACAGAAGCGGATGATGCAGTTGATCGCACCTACAAGATCATCAATACACGTATTGACCAATTCGGCGTAGCTAACCCAAGCATAACTCGCCAGCCTGGTTCAAGCCGCATTATTGTTGAGCTACCTGGTATTGACAATCCTGAACGTGCTCGTGGGTTATTACAAGCCACAGCTAAGTTGGAGTTTTGGGAAACAGCGTCTTTCCCCGATCTATATGGAAGCTTTGTAGAAGCAGAGAACGTGATAAAGAACCTTTACGGATTAGCAGATACTGTTGCTGAAGAAGGTTTTTTGGAAGATGGAAAAGAGGCAACTGATGTAGAAACAGAAACATTTGAGGAAACAGAAGCTGCTACTCAAACTGACTCTACAGATGATGGTCTTTTTACGGACAATGATGGTGACGATGATGAATTGTTTGATGCAGATGACACTACTTCAGCTCAACAGCAAGAGAACAATAGCGTGCTTTTCGGTAATCTATTAATACCTAACTTTTTTAGAGATGATGCAGGTACTACCCAAATTGGTACAGATGCAACTGTAGGTTATTCACTAGGAGCTGATAGAGACTCCGTAATGGCATTGTTGAACCTTGAGGATGTAAAAGAACTATTCAGTTCTGATGTGAAATTTCTTTGGGGTAAAGAACCTAACGAAGGAGGTTACTACCCACTATTCGCTATTAAGATGGATCGCTACCAAGACAAAGCTCCTTTAGAAGGAGATGCAGTTATTTCTGCTCGTCAAGACATGGACCCTATTAGCGGTCAAGTAGTGGTAAATGTTACCATGAACTCTATCGGTAAAAAGGTTTGGGCTAAGATGACAGGTGACAATGTAGGTCGTCAAGTAGCTATAGTACTTGATGATATTGTATATAGTGCGCCTAACGTTCAAGAAGCCATTACAGGTGGTAATACTAGAATTACAGGTGATTTCACTATTGAAGAAGGACAAGACCTTGCTAATACTATTAAAGCAGGTAAGCTTCCAGCTCCAGCTGACATTGTAGAGGAAGAAATAGTTGGACCTACACTTGGTGCTGAATCAGTTAACTCTGGTGCTATGTCATTGGTATTGGGTATGGTGCTGGTATTGTTATTCATGATATTCTACTACGCAGGTGGTGGTATCATCGCCGATATCGTTCTACTATTGAACATGTTCTTCATCATGGGTGTGTTGGCTTCTTTCGGAGCATCATTAACACTACCAGGTATGGCAGGTATCGTATTGACCATTGGTATGGCAGTAGATGCGAACGTGATCATCTTTGAGCGTATCCGTGAGGAGTTAGCACGAGGGAAAGGGTTACGACTGGCAATAGCCGACGGTTATTCCAACTCCTATTCCGCCATTATCGATGCGAACTTAACGACCTTGATAACTGGTTTCATCCTATTATTCTTCGGATTAGGTCCAGTAAAAGGATTTGCAACCGTATTGGTTATTGGTATCATCAGTTCATTCCTTACTGCGGTATTGGTATCTCGCTTAATAGTAGATGCTTACGTAACTGCTGATAGAGAATTGAGCTTCTCCACTAAAATGAGTGAAGGATTGTTCAAGAACATGAATATTGATTTCTTAAGTAAGCGTACAATGACTTACGGTCTATCTGGTATTCTACTACTAGCTAGTGTAGGTTCAATTGCAATGCGTGGTTTTGAATTAGGTGTTGACTTTGAAGGAGGTCGCTCTTTCGTTGTCCGTTTTGATGACAATATGTCGTCTACCCAAGTAGGTGATGCTTTGGTAACTCAATTCGGAACTCGCCCACAAGTGAAAACTTATGGATCGGACAATCAATTGAAGATCACAACATCTTACAAGATCGATGATAAGAGCCAAGAAGTAGATGCTGAAGTAGAAGAGTTGTTATACGAAGGGTTGAAACCTTACTTAGGTGGGAAAACCTTTGAGCAGTTCTTGAGCGATTCTAAACAAAGCTCCATGAAAGTGGATGCTACTATTGCGGATGATATTCGCCAAGGGGCGTTCCTAGCTGGATTACTATCCTTTGTGGGTATCTTCCTTTACATCTTGGTGCGTTTCCGTAAGTGGCAGTTCGGTCTTGGTGCATTAGCAGCAATTGTTCACGATGCTATTCTCCTATTGGGAATCTTCTCCATCTTCCACGGTATACTGCCTTTCAGCATGGAAATAGATCAAGCATTCATAGCAGCATTGCTTACCGTTATCGGTTACTCTATAAATGACACCGTGGTTGTATTTGACCGTATTAGAGAGTTTATAGGTTTACACCCTACTAAAGACTTGAAATCGGTTACCAATATGGCTGTAAATACTACATTAAGTCGTACTATAATGACTTCATTAACAACGTTCATCGTTATCCTTTGCTTAACCATCTTCGGTGGTCCAAGCATATTAGGTTTCGCATTTGCATTGTTATTGGGTGTAGTTATCGGTACTTACTCTTCTATATTTATAGCTACACCAATAGCTATCGATATGTTAAGTAAAGATGCTGCGGCTAAATAATAACTGACCAACACTATTTCACCAAAGGCCCCATAGCTTTTAAGCAATGGGGTCTTTTTCTTTTCGGAGGAATATTATGAATTTTGAAAAGTGAAACTACTAGGCCATATATTCTTTTGGGTACTCTTAATTTGGGCATGGTTATATGCAGAGGAACGCGTTCTATTTGTGGACTCTGCCGAGCAACTGACTCAGTTGATACAAACAGAGTGGTTCAACATTGCTGCTAAGCGTTATGGAGCATCTATAACCCAATTGCTACCCCTCTTATTTATAAAAATGGGAGCTGATGTTAACTGGCTAGTTCATATTTATTCAATTACATTCCCAGTTACCTTTTATGGTGTTTTCCTCCTTTGTGGTTACGTGTTCAAAAGATGGGATGCCGCTTGGCTAGTTATACTATCTTACATAATTTGTATCAGGGTAGGGGCTTATCATGCCGTTGCTGAAGGGCAACAAGCTTTAGCTTATACGTCTTTATTCTTTGCTTGGATAATGCATGCTTCAGATACTAAGCTGTATGGCTATGGCATGCGAGGTAAATTGCTAAAATCAGTAGTGGGTATATCCATAATGGTATTAGCCTTCCTTACTCATCCCATTGTGGTAGTTCCATTGTTTGTTGTGCTATTCTGGGCATTTATGATGGATAGATCGGCAGGTAATGTGCTAATGGTCTTTGTAATGACTATAGCTTTGTTTTTTGTGGCATTCATAAAATCAAAATTTGGTACAGGTGGCTTGGAAACTGGCTTTGTAGATCAAGTTTTTCTAGTTCCTGAAATAGCATTAGAGATCGATAAACAGTTTAGCTATTGGTTTTTCAACTTCCATATAAAACATCTTTATCGGCCTATGTTTATTGTTTTTTATGCCACCACTCTATTGTTCTTATGGCAACGAAAATGGATGCATGCATTGTTCTATGTTCTAGGCTCGGCAGCCACATTAGTATTTATGTTAGCAGTATTCAATGGAGTAGACTCGCAGATAATGATGGAGCGTGCATTTACACCTGTTGGCTTTGCTGTGTGCCTGCCTTTTTGCCTAATAGTATTAAGAGATATAAAGAGTTATTTACCGCTTAAGGTAGCTCTACTAAGTGCCTTGTTGATCAATAACGGTTCCTACATTATTAAAACGGGAAAGTACCTTACCGAACGACAAAACTACTTGGGTGAACTTATAGATGGTGCTAAAGCACAAGGTATCTCAAAAGCCATATTACCTTGGGAAAAGGAAACAGGAAATCTACTTATTGTAGGTTGGGCATTGCCTACGGAAACACTGCTTAAAAGTACTATGCGAGATGCTGAAAACCCTGTTACTGTAATAGGAACGGATGACCCTGATCTGTTAGCGCGTTTGTTAGCAGATAGTATCAATTTTTACCCAAGTCATTTTCATGAACCGTACCCACCAGAAAGAATGAACCTTGACTATTTTCGACTGCCACAAACTAAGTACGAAGTGCTTGAAAAATTTCCTCCAGCAACCGAGAATCCACCACTATATTAATAGCCACTGCTACTTGAATAACGTGACTGATGAATTGTAATAGTTGCGTTACAATTCATTTAGCCGTCAAATACTCAGAACTGCTTTCAGTATATTTAAGATATGAAAATGTTGGTGAAAATTTTTGCAGTTGCTATTATCTGCTTGTTAGGTTCATGTGTTGAAGACACCAAAGAGGCGAAGCTGGAAAAGAAGATGCTTCCTTCCGATCACTTCTTTATCCAACGGACATACCCCGATGGAAAATTTGCTCTCGAAGCCTAAGAAAAGGCCATTACAAGAGCACAGACAGACCAATTAT
>CAYGTK010000018.1:11770-31025 GCA_964352775.1 uncultured Chitinophagaceae bacterium | reverse complement strand
CTCAAAGATCCCTTCACCGCGGTTCAGATCGAATGGTAGCCATTGTGATGCAATAAATTCAATGTAATCGCTGTACTGTGCTACGAAACCTGCTAGATCAAGATATCCTAAAAATTTACCGATCTTAATTCCTTGCTTAACACCTAGCTCGGCGTTCCATGCTTTCTCTGGACGTAATTCAGAATTAGTAAAAATAGGCACCCCACCAATGTTTGTAGCAATGTATTTTTCAGCAATGGTAGGGAAACGGAAACCTTGACCGAAAGAGCCACGGAAATAAGTAGCTTCAGCAGCTTTAACATTGGCACCAAAGCGGAAGATAGGTTCGTTATCAGTATTATCACCTTCTTTAAAGTATTCAAATCGACCTCCTAATACTAAAGTTAAACGCCCCCAAAATTTCTTATCTAATTGGGCGTATACAGCTGTGTTAGTTTGTGTTCTATTAACTGCACCAGCAGTATCACTTCCTGAGAATAACTCAGAGTTACCAATAACATGCTGACCCATACCACCTACTGAGATGGTGAAGTCGCTAATATTCTTAAATCTTCTTAGATAACGGTATTCACCGTACATTATCAAGTTACTGTTGGCTTGATTGTTATCGTTGTCATTATTCAAGTAGTATACACGTGAGTTGAAGCTATGGGTGTTTCCACGATTATCAAAGTACTTCACGTACGGGTCAAAGTTCATTTGTGGTTGACGTGTTTGCGTTACCGAACCAGGGAACGATAAATACAATCCGTGATTATTATCTCCCCAAAGCAATGAACTTGCAGAACGAGAGTAAGCAAAAATACCGTTAAACCCATATGATAGGCCTTTTACGTTTTTAGCTTTAAATCGGGTAGTGAAATTGATACGTGCACGATTCTCGAAGGTACCCGGACCTCTTGTGATAGGAATAGAATCTTCTCCAATAATTGGAACTGGATTACCTCCATTAGGACCAAAATCTAAAAACCCAACAGTATCGGCTAATAAACCATAATACTCTGGACCTGTAAAGCCACGCTCTACATATATGTTACCACCAATGGTAAAGCTGAAATAGTCATTCAATTTCCTGGAATGAAGGAAGCTTATACTAGTGTAGCCTGGGGGTTGGTCACCCCACCAATTGGCTGCACTACGTTTCGGTGCCGTCCAAACACCAGTGTTAAAAGTAAAAACCGTTTTCGGAGTAGAAGTAGGGTAGGCAGTACGGATGTTTATCACACCATTTAGTGCAGATGACCCGTACAATACTGATGATGCACCTTTCAAGATCTCTATTTGTTCGATATTCTCAAAAGGAATATACCCCCAACTTGGTCGACCAGCATCACCTGAAAGCAATGGTAGGTCATCTAATAATATCATTACACGGCTACCAGCTCCAAAACTATATCCGCTACCACCACGTAGTTGTGGTTCATTATCTACAATAGTAAGGCCGGGTGCCTGCTCTAATGCAGTAGTAACATCAGTGGATGCTTTGTTTTGAATTACGTTCGGCCTAATTATCTCCAATGAAGTTGTTATCTCTTCAATTGGTTTAGCATACTTGCTAGATTTTACTACAATAGTTCCAAGCTCTTGTGCTTTGGGAACAATAACTACAGATACATCTTTAGTCTCTCCACTAGCAACAGTTACCTTTCTATCCGTTTCGCCAAATTCAATGGTGGAAAATGTTAATTCATAAGTACCGGCAGGTACTGAAAGTTCATACTTGCCATCAAAGTCCGTAGAAGCTCCAATAGTAGCATCAGTTTTGGAATAGATGTTAGCAAATGGGATAGGGTCACCACTATCCTCATTAATTACTGTTCCAGTAATGGTGGCGTTCTGGGCAAAACATACTGCTGATAGGAAAAGGAAAAAAATTACAAGATCGATCCGTTTCATATTGGTCTGGGGTTTTCTTGCTAACACAAATGGGTTACAAAGTACTTGATCTGAGAAAGGGACAAAGATATATTTTATTCGCAAAAAAGGAATGGCGGCTAGTATTGCATGAATATGACACCTTGTAGCAGTACCGATACTTACCATTTGTCTTATCTTTATTCAGAATTTGTTAGCGAATGTGAACAGTTGCAGCATAATGGTCTACAATTGTTAACCTGCTAACATTGATATATTTTGTAGTTTCCCCCGCTGAAAACCAGATATAATGAAAAGGCTATTCACTCTACTTTTATTAACTGCTAGCTTCTATGCTGCTCAGGCACAGTGTACTACTTGTACGCCTGACCCTAGTTTTTTTCCACCTAACCCTGCAAGTACCGACCTTGGTTTAAGTACCGATACGGTTTACGTTACTCAGGCAGTTCCTTTAGATACTACTATACATGCTTTACTTCCACGTCAGTTCAATGTAGGTGGATTAACTGTTAATGTAAGTAGTATTGATATTTTGAGTGTAAGCGGATTTCCTTCAGGTCTAACTTGGACTTGTGATGCTACTGGTGGGCAGTCAGGCTGTAGCTATAACCCTAGTAGTTATAGATATGCATGTGTACAGGCCTGCGGAACCACCTTCTCTAGTCCAGGCACTTATCCTGTAAGTGTTAATGTACGTGGTACGGCAGTAGGTCAAAGCCAAGGGTTAACCATTCCAATTACTGTAATAGTTCAAGGAGCTCCTGGTGGAAATGCAGGTTACTCTTTCACTCCAGTGTCTGGTTGTGAACCTTTAACTGTTGATTTCGAATCTAATATCCCTATTCCGGGAACAAACCTTACGCTTCAGCCTTATGAGTATTTCTGGGATCTTGGTAATTCGCAAACTGCTACGGGTAAAATAGTTAACAGTGTAGTATATCCTTCGGCTGGCAACTACGTTTCAGAATTGACCATTGTTGAATTCCAACAACAACTTAATGAAGTAAATGTGACCAGCAACTCGGGAAACTGGTTTTTCCAAGAATCGATATGTGATGGTATTGGTATACCGGGTTTAGGATTTAGTAAACTGAGTGATTCTGACCTCTACTTTGAATTTACGCAAGGTGGTACTTTCCGCTCTTCTACAAAAACAGACCAGCTACGACCTAGCTGGGGTAACTTAGGAATTCCAGTAACGCAAACTTCTCTTTTCTTTAGCATGTCAGATGAAGATTGTGCGGGTAATGCTGATGACCTTGCCGGTAATAGTGCTTTCACCTTCACAGGTCCGGGTGTAGTTACTTTTAACTACGGTACAGGCGTTCAGGTGCAGCTAACCTTCATAACCGTTCCTATTGATACACTTGTGTTTACTGATACTATAAATGTATTTGGCAAACCAGGGCTTCCTTTCGTTACAGCTAATAAAAGCGATACTATCTGTGTTGGTGAGACTATAACGCTTACTTCTACTTTAGCTGATAGCTACCAATGGTTTGAGAATGATACCACTATATTAAGTGGTGAAACAAATAGAACGCTAGTAGTAAGTAGTTCAGGCGCTTTCAGTGTGCAGATACGCGACACAACCAATTTTTGCCCGAACCTATCCACTCCTTTTACTGTAACATCAACACCAGCCCCGCCGGCACCATTTTTAACATATGATGGAACTACCGGCACACTGCAGGTTGGTAATGCTGGAAGTTTTGATATCCAATGGTTCTTAGATGGGCAGCCACTAGTCGGCGCCAATAGTTCAACACTTACTAGCTTACCTACGGCAGGCCCATATACAGTTACTTTAACTAGCCCAGTTGGTTGTAGCTCTACATCTGCACCTTTCACCTTGTGTATAGCAGGTGAAGCAACTGCATTATCATCGAATTCCGTTGATTGTTGTAACAGTAAAGTGATAAGTGCAGAAAGCCAAGGCTTCAGCATTAAAGGCGGTACTATTGTAGCTTGGGCTGTCTCGCCTTTAGCTGATGGACTATTAGATAACGATGCTGCGGTACAAACAGCCTCTGCAAACGATCTTATTTTCTTAAGTGATAGCACTGGTGGCATATTAATAAGCCCTTGTGACTTAGGCTTAACTGATGGCGACTATTATTTAACTCCATTTGTTGCCGAAGCACCTGTAGTAGAACCTATAGTATGGGATACTGTACAGGGTTGCGCTCCTTTCGCTGAAATATGCCCAGTGCTTAGTGGAACAGATTGGATAATCAATCCATTACTATTCACCTTCCCTAATGGGCAAACGGTGGATGTGTTAGACTTCTTCGGACTACCTAGTGGAACGGAAATTACACCATCGCTAATTCAGTTATTAGGAGGATTGCCTTGTATTCCTTTAACTAGCTTGTATGAAGGCGACCCTAACGGAACATGGTCTATTGCTGCTACTAATACAGGAACTGGAAGCCTTACGGTTACCATACCAGCGTTCCAAGTAATTGTAGAGTCGGACACATGCCCGCTGCTTACACAAGATCAGGTGGTAGATATTGATGGTATAAACATTACTATAGCCCCTGGAGGATCTCAAGGTTTAGATCTTGAAATACCGCCATTACCAGCAGGTTTCCCTACAGTAGACCCTGGTTGTGCTGGATATGGAACACCAGTAAGTTTCAACTTTAATGATTGCCCAGATGGAATTGAGAACATTCAAGCTTTCAATAATGTAGTGGTTTATCCAAACCCTAACCAAGGAACATTTACTGTAACTGGTGATATGCAAATTGGTGAAGTAGTTAATGTTGCCGTTAACGATATACTAGGCAGAACGCTATATACAGAGAGCTTGAACAGTAATGGTGCTATTGGCTCATTTGAGCAGCAAATAGATATTACTGGAGCTGATGCCGGAATTTACTTTGTAACCCTCACTAGCGAGGCATCTCGAACTACATTGAAACTGATAGTTAGATAAATTAGGCTTTAGCCAAAAAAGTAGAATGATATGAAGAGTATTATAGTACTAAGTATAATGCTATGCACTACTGCACTTTTTGCGCAGTTCAATACCAATTGCCCTACTTGTGTTGCCGACCCTGCTTGCGCATCACAACAAGCGGGAAGTAATGGTGGGCTTTGCTCAGCCAATATTCTGCCAGCAACAGTTGGTCAACCTTACGATCAGGATATTTCGTTCTATGCGAATAACCGACCATCTCAGGGTAGTGTTACCGTAACCTTAGATTCTGTTCGCTATGATAGTTACTCGGGCTTACCTGCAGGTTTAGATATTACTTTAGGTTTTCCGGGTAATACCGCTTATCCGAGCAGAAACCCTCCCGCTTCGCAATTGAACTGCTTTAAGATATGTGGAACAACATTTGCCGCACCTGGAATGTATACGGTTACTTTAAACACTACTGGTTTTGTGAGTGATGTACCCGTTATAGGGAACACCAGTCAAGGGAATTCTGAAACGTTCACCATAGAGGTATTACCTCCATCAGGTGGAAATAGTGGGTTCACTTTCTTCCCTGCAAGTGGTTGCGACTCAATTACGGTAGATTTTGAAACGCCTATTATTAGTAGCGACCCATTGCTTACTCCATTTGAGTATGTGTGGAACTTTGATAATGGACAAACCGCTACAGGTACTACTGCCAATGGCATAGTATATGGTCAGCAGGGAGAGTATTCTCCTGAATTAGAAGTTACTTCATTTGAGTATGTATTAACCGACGTGAACGTTACTAGTAATAGTGGGAATTGGTTTTTCCAAGAATCTATATGCGATGGTATTGGTATACCTGGCATTGGTTTTTCAAAACTTAATGATAGCGACCTGTTCTTTAGTTTTGTTAATGGATCGAACTTAAATTTTACTTCTTCAGTAAAAACCAATCAGCTTACACCATCATGGTCGGGGTTGAATATCACCCTTGAAGACCAAGCTTTTTCATTTACTATTACAGATGAGGATTGCGTTGGTAATGCCGATGATGTTGCAGGCTCTGCAACTTTCACTTTCACCTCTGAAGGTACATTTAGTCAAACCTTTACTAGTTCTGGGCTTACTTTTGAATTCACCATTGCCAAGCAAGCTACCAATGTGTTGAGTTTTATTGATTCAAGCGCTATTAGCGTTTTCAGCAGTCCGAACTTGGCTGGTATAGCTAACTTAGGAGAAGACACCGTATGTGGTGGAGAGGAGATAGTGCTTTACGTACCTTTTGATACAGTAGACTATACTATCAGATGGTTTAGAGATACCGCATTTTTGGCAGGAGAGGCGGACAGCTTACTTCGCCCATCAAATAGTGGGTCGTATAAAGTAGAAGTAACCGCCAAAGAAGGTGGTTGTAGAACAACTTCTAATTTCAGAAATGTGCGTTATGTACCCTTACCGAACGACCCTAAACTGAATGCCACGCCAACATTTGATCAAATATTTACCACTAACGGCTCATCGGCTGATAGTGTGCAGTGGTACTTTAATGGTACACCAATACCAAATGCTACTACTACCGTACTCGACTTTTTAGGTTTAGGTAGCTACCAAGTAGAGTTTATAAATAATGGCGAATGTGCTAAGCTATCCATACCGTTTGTGGTTGATTCGTTACCAGATACGACCACCAGTATAGCATTAATAAATGCTAATAGCATTAAGCTTTACCCTAACCCAGCAAGTAGTTGGGTATCTGTAGAAGTGCCCGACAACGTACAAAATGGTTCAATTGTTTTAACCGATGTGGTGGGTAATGTCATTATCATGTCAGAAGTGAAAGCTGCTGAAAACACAAGATTAGAGCTAGAAACCCTGCCTAGTGGACTTTATTTACTACAATTGCTTACAGATGATGTGAGGATAACTAAAAAATTATTCATCAGTAAGTAATGCGTTTCTTATCTTCGTTGGAAGAATTAACTAAACCTTAAAATCATTTGAACAATGAAAAAACTTAGCTTTTTAACATTTCTATGTGTTTTTGCATTTGCGATAAACACTGCCTCTGCTCAATGTACTATCCCAATGAGTACTGGCGAGGCTGGACTAGACCCAGTTTGGCAAGAGCTTCCATGTCCTGAAGAAGGTGTTGCATACAACAGCTTTATCAATATTGAGAACTTCGCTACTATCTCTGGTATTACTGTAGAGTACTTGATAGTTGACTCTATCACTAACGTTCCTGATGGATTGAGCTACACGGTAGCTGATTCTTCTGGTAACGATATTTTTGAGACAGGTGAAACTGGATGTATTAGTATTACAGGAACTCCAACTGCTGCAGGTTGTAACAAGTTGGGAATCTTTGTAACTGTTAAAGTTTCTTTGTTGCCTAATCCTATATCAGGAGAAGCTCAAGAAATTATTGACCAAGTAGCTATGGGTGCTGCTAACTTTGATTACTTCATCAATGTTATTGCTCCAGGTGGAACATGTGATACTCTTCTTTGCGAAGGTGTAAGTGTACGTGAGTTGACTAATGTAAGTGGTATGAATGTATTCCCTAACCCAGTATTAAGCAACGCTACAGTTACTTTTACTGCTAAGGACTACGCTGATTACACAATGACCGTTACAGACATTACTGGTCGTACTGTACGTATGGAAAGCATTACTGCTACTCCTGGTACTAACAACGTTACTTTCGAGAAAGGTAACTTGAACGCTGGTGCATACTTGGTAACCATTTCTGATGGTAACAATACTGCTACTACTCGTTTAATGGTACGCTAGTAATTAGCTACTAATTAAAATTTTGAAGCCCTCTTCTTACCGGAAGAGGGCTTTTTTATTGCGCGAATGTGTACAAGAAAAACAGCAATTCACAGCGTGTGTAACATTTTGGCACAATAGCTGTAGACCCTATTGCGTAAATTAGCTTTATGAGAAACCATTGTATTTCATGGAAAGGTGTATTAAGCGTACTACTACTCACACTAATAGTATTGCCAGCTATTGCTCAGCCTGTGCAAGGTGATGACCTGATAAAGCTATTAGGGAAAAGGAATAGCGTTAGTGACATACAGAGCTTGGAACGCTATATTGGTAATGATTTTGCCACTCGGGGTATCAAGCTCGATATAACAAGAAACGTATTACAGACCATAGATCTGTATAATAATGAGAACCCTTATTTACCTGAAATGCAACAGTTCAAAGGTAAATTACCTAAGGGTTTGAAATTCGGCAGCTCCATTTTCGATGCGAAAAAATCGCTGGGGGAAGGATATAAAACAGAAGGGGAAGTAACCGCATCATTGGTGCTGATAAAAGAATTCCCTCTAAATGCAGTAGATGGTTACGAGATAAGTTTAGATTTTCAGAAAGGTAGACTTACTATAGTAACTCTGAAATTTGTAGAGGGTGGCGCAGCCAATCAAGAGGAAGCAAGTAGCGCTGCCACTATAGGTATTAGCAATAGCGACTACTTTGAAATGGTAAAGAAAAATGCCTATAACTTAAAGTATGTTACGCTGAAGAATGCTATTGGCGCAAGTTATGATGCTGACCGAACTAAGCAGATATTCTTAAAACAGGGGCTAGCTGTTTATTTCAATAATAAGTCGATGATAGAGAAAATGGTGTTCTATTCAGGTGGGCAGCCTTATGAAGATAGATCGGGTATGAAATTTGGTGGATTTCCTGTAATACTTCCATTAGGTATCAAATTTACTGATACCGAAACCATAGTTAGGCAGAAGTGCGGCACACCGGCTGGTAATGAGAATGGCGCATTAGTATATACCCAAGGAATTGGGAAACTGCTCGTGTATTTTTCGGGCGGTAAGGTCGGTAGATTAGAAATGGTTTATAATGAGGCCGTGTTCGAAGAAAAGAAAGCCGCTCGAAAAGCTGCACTAGAGGCAGAGAAGGCCAAAAAAGAAAAGATAAGAAAAGCCCAGGAAGCTATTCTTGAAGCTGATTGATCAAAGCTTATTAAGCTCTATCAGTTCTAATTCTTCGAGTTTATCCAGCAACTCCAACTCAGCACTTTTTGTGACAGCTATTGTTAAGCTACATATAGCTAGCAATTCTTGTTCTACCAGACTTATGCCTGAACTCCTTTTAAGCAATTCCATTAAATGAGGGTAGGTAGCATAGTCGCAAATTACTTGGTACTGCTTCTTTATCTCCACCTCAATTATATCAGCTTGTTGAAGGGCATCTTGCGCAGCAAGTTTGTAAGCGCTTATTAAGCCTGATACACCAAGTTTAGTGCCGCCAAAATAGCGTATCACCCCAACCAGAACATTATCTACACCAAAGGAATATAGCTGCCGTAGAATTGGCTGGCCAGCACTTCCAGAAGGTTCTCCATCGTCATTTACTCTTTCAATAACCGTATTCTCGCCAACCCTAAAGGCATAACATAAGTGACGGCTCTTTGGGTGTAGTGCCTTTATTTCTTTGAGGTGTGTTTTTACTACCTCCTCTGAAGATGATGGGTATGCATATGCTATGAACTTACTCCCCTTACTTTCGTAGTAACCTTCGCTTACAGCCTTTATGGTAGTATACTTAAGCTTCACTAGCCCATGAATATAAAGGCTATTGCCACTCCAGCAAGTAGTAAACCAATAATATTAGCTGTACTCAGTTTTTCTTTAAAGAACACCAATGCTGTAACAGCTGAAACACTTACTACCCCAATGTGATTAACAGGAAAAATAACCGAACTGTCAATACCAGGAGCTTCTAGAGCTTTCATCATAAACCATATCGACCCATAATTTGGCACACCTAATAAGACCCCCCAAAGGATGATCTTGGTAGATAATTTTGATCTACCTGTAAATAATTGAAATACATATACCAGCGCACCTATGGCAAATGCTGTACCGAATAGCAGTACAAGAAAGCTGTCAAATGCAGAGCCAGGTAAATGATATTCTTGAACATACTTTATCGTAGTATCTATAATTCCACTACCTACAAAGATGATGAGTGGAAATAGCAGTGTCCAATTCCATTCAATGCTAGCCTTTTTTTCTGATGAGGGTTTTAGCGAAGAGAGTGCAACAGCCAATAAAGCTAAGATGAGCCCGATTATCTTCATTACACCAAAAGGTTCTTGATAAAGGAAGTACGCAGCTACAATAGGAATAATGACTGACATACGCTGAGCAATAACAGTAACCGTGATGCCATTACTTTGGATGGATGAACCTATGAGATTGAACAGGGTGATGAATAAAACCCCAATAAACAGCGCAAAGGGCCACCATGGCTGTTGAAAGGTTTCTATAGCTGAGGGGAACTCACCATTAGCAATAGAACCCACCGTTACACATACCCCATAGTTGATGACAATAACGGGGAATACAGGCACATCAAAACGCTGAATGATCTTAAAGACCAGCATGATGATAACGGAAGAAAGTATGCTTAATGCAAGGTATATCATTAGCCGTTGTTGAGATAAGTTGATAAGGTGTCATCCCCGATAGACTCCTCCTTAATGGGGTCAATGGAAAGGGTAGGGGCATTTACTCCTTTGTTGAATACTATTGGCCCAATAAAAACACGGACTTCATCCCAAAGGTTGGCAGTAATGAACTGCTCCAAGGTTTTTTGCCCACCTTCAATGATCACAGATTGTATTTCTCGATCGTAAAGATGACCTAGTATTTCAGCATAAGGCTCTTTTCCTTCTGAAAGTAGTATCACTTCCGCATTGGGATATTGTATACCCACTTCAGTAGAAGTAAATAAAAGGGTAGGGGCTGCTGTATTGAATATGCTGCTATCCTTAGGTAGCGATCCTTTAGTGTCAAGTACTACCCTTGTCGGTTGCTTATCATCTTTCCAGTAGCGATCGGTAAGTTGAGGGTTATCAACCATTACCGTTCCAGCACCTACTAATATAGCATCTTCTTCCTGTCTCCATTGGTGAACCAATTTCTTACTCAGCTCACCAGTTATCCAATGTTGCTTATTTCTGTCTTTAGTTATAAAGCCATCGCTACTTTGCGCCCATTTTAAGATAACCCATGGTCGTTTACGAGTGTGATGACTGAAAAAGCGTCTGTTAAGATGGTCACCTTCCTTTTGTAGAATACCCGTGATCACCTCAATACCAGCACTGCGGAGTTTATCAATACCGGCACCTGATATCTTAGGGTTAGGGTCTAAACTGGCTATAATAACTCGTCTCACCTTGCTCTTTATTAATAGGTCAGAACAAGGCGGTGTTTTTCCAAAATAGGAACAAGGTTCTAAACTTACATACACCGTACTATCTATAAGCAACTTCTCATCTTCAGCTGCTACATTAGCAATAGCGTTCACCTCTGCATGTGGACCGCCAAAACTTTGGTAATATCCCTCGCCAATAATACGGTCGTTATGCACTATAACAGCACCCACCATTGGGTTTGATGATGCTTTACCTAAGCTTAACTGTGCGAGTTGTAAACAACGCTGCATATAGTACTCGTGCGGAATGTTAGACACTGCTATACTCATGTGGGGCAAAGATAGATAAAGCAAACAGATGCCTATTTCTATTTTAGGGGCATGACTATTGGGGAACTTAAAAAGGACTTAGCTCAAGCATTATTGGGCATTTACGATCGGCGTGAGGCGGGAACAATTGCGCATCTGCTGGTAGAGAACATGATGAACATGAGCCGTACCGATCAACTCTTGCAACAGCAAGAAGGTGTGGCAGGTTTTATACAAGAACGTGCTAAGCAATTATTGACCCGATTATTACGTCACGAGCCTATACAGTATGTACTTGGAGAATCGTGGTTTTATGGCGCTAAATATTATGTTAACCAAAGCGTGCTGATACCCAGGCCAGAAACGGAGGAGCTGGTGGAGAGGATAGTGAAGCGCTACAGGGAGCAAAGCTTAAGGATATTAGACATTGGAACGGGTAGCGGCTGTATAGCGGTTAGCCTGCAAAAGCACTTGCCATTGTGTGAGGTTTGGGGAATTGATGTTAGCGGTAGTGCGCTTCAGGTGGCCCAAAAGAATGCTGAGAATTTGCATGTGAGCCCCATACTCAGAGAGATGGATTTTCTTGATAGAGCTAACTGGGATGATTTTTTACCTTTTGATGTAATTGTGAGTAACCCACCGTACATTACAAAACAAGAATTTGAAAAGCTAGATGCTAACGTTAAAGATCATGAACCAGATATTGCCTTGATAGCTCAAGATGATGATCCGTTCATTTTTTACAAAGCCATTGCAGAATTTGCGCAAGAACGAATGAAGCCTGGCGCAGAGATTTTCTTGGAACTGAATGCTGCTCACGCACAAACAATAGCCGCCCTGTACCAAGACATGCAGTCAGTTGAGCTTATTAGTGATATGCAGGATAAGCCTAGAATGCTTTACATTCTGAAATAACTAATTAGCCTATAATCCATATTATGTTAAGTAGTGTAGGTAAAAGAAAGGGTAGCTATTACAACCACCCTTCTTCCTATTCGTTGCTTATTGTCTAGCCGCGTCCATAAGTTTCGACATTTCCTTACTCTTGTCGTACTTACCCATTTTAGCATAGATCTCTTTCAAAACCTGCATAGTCTGTAAGCTCGACTTATCTAGTTCGTGAGACTTTTCTAAATATGGAAGTGCTTCGTCGTAAAGTGCATTGCGTTGCTGCTCATAAACCTCATACTTCTTTTGATCAGCTGATCCGAAACCTAAAGCGTTCATTTTTTCAATAATAGCATTAGCATCGTCCATGTACATTGCTGCCATATTATTATAGGCATCTCTGTAATCAGGCTTAATTTCTATAGCTTTCAGGTAGTTGGCTTTCGCGTTCTCTGTATCTTCTAATTGACCATAAGTGTTGGCTAGTGCAAAATATAGCGCTGAATTCTGATCGTCTAATGCCACAGCCTTTTTCATCATGTCTAATGCTTCTGTCTGCTTACCAGCATTAAGGAAAACGTTGATCTTAGAAATAAGCACATTGATGTCATCTGGCCACTTAGCAATAGCTTCATCTAATACTGCTAAAGCTTCTTGCTCTTTTCCACTTTTGATAAGTAGGTCAGCTAACGTACTGTAGACCGATAGGTCATCAGTACCATCATTCTTAAGTTTTGTGTAATACACAATAGCTTTATCTTCCTGTCCTGAACGTACATATATTCTACCTCGTAGCACTTTTATCTGCTCCATATCTAAGCCTGCAAACTTCTCTTCTACACCATTCTTTTTTGCAAAAGCCTGAATATCATCCAGCTTATCAAAATAGAGTAAAGCTTTCTCATCATCCTTATTGTTGTAAAACTGAGCAGCTCCGTTATACACATCTCCAGACACTAACGCTAATGAACCCAAAGCTTCTTTATCGTAGCGAAACTTCTTATCTGCCCCTGAATACATCAAACTAAGCGATTTCATATAATCATCTACCGTTTGAAGCACGATGTCTGGATACTTTTGTCGAAGTACCGAATCAAGGTAGATGTATTTGTTAGCTTCTCCCTTGAAGTACCATGCTTTTCCCTTACTCTCTGCAAAATCAACATCACTTACTGAAATATCTAAGTACTCTTTAGCTTCTTCCAGCGATGCACGATCGGTTCTTCCTGTATTCAAATAGCCTTGAAACTTAGTGTATCCGCTCAAATACTTCCCTGATTGGGCAAGTACTGACCCCATTGATACTAGAACTAATAAGGCTGTTAATAGATGTTTTGACATAACTCGTTTATTAATTTAGGCGCAAACTTAATTATTCTTCTGCATTTTCTTCTGTGCTGCCCTCGGTTTCTGTGCCTTCTTCACCTTCTATACCTACTATTGGTTCTCCATTCTCATCATATTCTACTTCATCCTCTAGTCGGTCGATCTTAGCTACAGCTGCGATCTCGTCGGTTTCGCTCATCTTGATCAGTCGAACTCCTTGCGTAGCTCTTCCCATTGTTCGTAGGTCAGAAACTGACATGCGAATAACAATTCCTGATCGGTTAATGATCATAAGGTCATTTTCCTCGGTCACGTTCTTAATTGCAATAAGCTTGCCAGTTTTATCTGTGATGTTCAAGGTTTTAACTCCTTTACCACCTCGCTTAGTTACACGATACACATTCTCACCATCCTCATCTACAATGAACGTACGCTTACCATAACCCTTTTCGGAAACAACCAAGATGGTTTGCACCATATCAGAAGGATCTACGCATATCATTCCAACTACTTCATCCCCCTCTCCTTCTAGGGTTACCCCTTTAACACCAGCGGCATTTCTACCCATTGGGCGAACGTTGTCTTCGCTAAAACGAACTACCTTACCACTGCGCTTGGCCATCATTATTTCCATAGAACCATTGGTCAACTTAGCATCCAGTAACTGGTCGCCTTCTCTAATGGTTACTGCGTTAATACCTGTTATACGTGGGCGTGAATAGGCACGTAGCGTAGTTTTCTTAATAACACCACCTTTAGTGCAAAGCACTACAAAGTTGTTATCTAAGTATTCATCTTCCGATAAGTTAGGCACGGTAATGAATGCTTTAATACTATCATCCTTAGGTATGTTCAATACGTTTTGTATTGGTCTACCCTTACTGGTCTTGTTACCTTCTGGTATTTCGTATACCTTCAACCAGAAGCACCTACCCTGTTCAGTGAAGAACATCAAGTAGTTGTGCATAGATGCTGGGAACATGTACTCAATGAAATCCTCATCACGAGTTTTCCCACCTCTAGATCCACGTCCACCGCGGTTCTGCACTTTAAATTCCTCTGACAGAGTACGCTTGATATATCCCATACGAGAGATAGTGATCACTACGTTATCATTAGGAATAAGGTCTTCAATGTTGATGTCGTCTCCAGCATATACTATGTCTGTGCGGCGCTCATCACCATATTTCTCTTTTATCTCTAACAACTCATCACGAATGATGCCCATTCGCATGTCTTCGTTCGCTAGTATTTCTTTCAACCCTGCAATGCGCTTCATTAGCTCATCGTAGTCGTTCTTCAACTTCTCGCGCTCAAGCCCGGTAAGTTTCTGCAAACGCATATCTAATATAGCACGCGACTGTACTTCCGAAAGCTCAAAGCGTTCCATTAAGCCATTGCGAGCTATTTCAGCCGTTTGCGAAGCACGTATTAAGGCAATAACCTCATCCAAATTATCGATCGCAATGATCAAGCCCTCTAAGATGTGTGCTTTCTTTTCTGCTTCCGCTAATTCATATTTGGTACGACGTATTACTACTTCGTGACGGAATTCAACAAAATGCCTGATGAAGTCTTTCAGATTCAACAACATTGGGCGACCTTTCACCAAGGCAATGTTGTTCACCCCATAACTGGTCTGTAGTTGAGTACCCTTGTACAAGTGGTTTAAAACTACACTAGAGTTAGCGTCACGACGCAATTCGAACACGATACGCATTCCATCACGATCAGACTCATCACGTATATCAGTAATACCGTCTATCTTCTTCTCGTTAACTAAGTCTGCTGCTTTTTGGATAAGTGTAGCCTTGTTAACTTGATAAGGTATCTCATTAATAATGATGCGTTCCTTACCATTACCCATGTCCTCTATCTCGGCCTTAGCACGAACTACTACTTTTCCTCTTCCAGTTTCAAAAGCTTGGCGTACACCATCGTAGCCATATATAGTTCCGCCAGTAGGCATATCAGGTGCCTTGATGTACTTCATCAAGCCTTCAACATCTATCTCTCTGTCTTCTATATAAGCAACGGTACCATTTATTACCTCGGTAAGATTGTGAGGTAATATATTGGTAGCCATACCTACTGCAATACCCGACGCACCATTCACCAATAGTGTTGGTATGCGTGAAGGCAATACGGTAGGCTCTTGAAGCGTATCGTCAAAGTTCAGGCTGAAGTCAACCGTATCTTTATCAATATCGCTAAGGGCCTCCTCTGCTATCTTCTCCAAACGGGCCTCAGTATAACGCATAGCCGCAGGGCTATCACCATCTACCGAGCCAAAGTTACCTTGTCCTTCTACTAATGGATAACGCAAGCTCCATTCCTGGGCCATACGTACCATAGCATCGTAAACGCTGGAGTCACCGTGTGGATGATACTTACCCAGCACCTCTCCTACTATACGGGCCGATTTCTTGTAAGGCTTGTTATTGGCTAATCCCAATTCGTGCATTCCGTAAAGCACCCGGCGATGAACCGGTTTCAATCCGTCACGCACATCAGGAATAGCTCTGGACACAATTACCGACATGGAATAGTCGATATATGCCGTCTTCATTTCCTCTTCTATGTTAATGGGGATAATATTCTCCCCACTATTAAACTTCTTTTCGTCGTCTGCCATATTGTTATGGTTCTACTTTAATGGTCAATGCGTAAAAATACGGATAGCCAGCGGCTTTCAGTAGCCAATAGTGTACCAAATTATCAACAGTTGGTGGATAGTAACATCCGCAGCAGTTTTGTATTTTGCTTCAAACTTAGCATTATGGCAAAGGTATTAGTCTGGCAAACCGAAGAAGCGACCGAACCTACTGTAGCACAGCTACTTAGTGCAACCGCAGAAGATCTTTATCAAGTAGAGGTATTTCATGATGGTGAAGCCTTAACCAAACACTTAGCACAAAATGGCGAGGCGTTGGTGGTAGTTGATGAACGTGGTGCTGCTCATACAGCCTCCATAGAGGAACTTCACCTATCTGGAATAGCGCGATCTTACCCCGTAGTGGTAATTACAGACAAGATAGAAGCCAACTACCGACTGGAAATAATAAAGCAAGGCGCGCAAGATGTATTAGACACCGAAGGCCTGAATACAGAGTTATTGGCACGCTCCTTAAGATATGCTGCCGAGCGGCATTACCTACGCCATAAAAATCATAAAATAGCCCATGAGCTAGAAGTAAAGCGAGAAGAACTTATAGAAGCTCAAGCAATTGCCCAGGTAGGTCAATGGACCTTCAAGCCCTTTTATGAAACGATGATGTGGTCGTATGAGGCCATAAACGTGCTTAATGTAGAAGAATGGAGCGAGCAAACACCCATAGAGCAATTCTTAGAGCTGGTATTCTACAGAGATAGAGATAAACTGAAAGAGAGCCTGCGAATGGCCGTTGAGGAGAATACCGACTTTAGTATAGACTTGCGATTAAAACAGCTAGATAAGAAGTTTCAGCATGTTAACCTCCGTATTAGAAGTGCTGACAACAACACCCCCTTAGAAGAGAAGAGCATAAAAGGAACGATACAGGACATTACTTTACGTAAAGAGACTGAAAGAGCTTTAAAGCGCAGCGAAGAGAAGTATCATGCCCTGTTCGATCAATCGAAAGACGCTATTTATATAACTACTCGCGAGGGGCAGTTCATTGATTTTAACGAGGCTACGTTAAGCTTGTTTGGCTATACGGAAGAAGAGATGAAACAGATAAATGTGGAAGGCATCTATCTAAACCCTTTTGAGCGGGTACGTTTCAAAAAGGCTATTGATGAAGAAGGTTTTGTGAAAGATTTTGAGATAAAACTCAAGCGAAGCAATGGGGAGAAGATAGATTGTATAATCACTTCAAGTAAATGGCAGTCTAACAACAAGAAACTTCTTGGTTTTCAAGGGATTATACGTGACATAACCGAAGTAAAACAGAACGCAGACCTCCGTAAAGAAAAGGAAGTAATAGAACGCTCGGCCAATATGAAAGAGCAGTTCTTAGCTAACATGAGCCATGAGATACGCACACCTATTAATGGTATCTCTGGATTAACTCACCTGCTACTTAAAACTGAATTGGAAACAAAGCAGATGGAGTATGTGCGGGGTATCCGTTCTTCTAGCGATCATCTACTGGCACTGATCAATGACATACTTGACTTCAGCAAGATAGAAGCTGGGAAGATCACCTTTGAGTCGGTAAACTTTAGGTTGCGAGATCACTTGGAACAAATGCTGATGCCACTGCGGGTAAAAGCCTCTGAGCGTGGGAATGAGCTATTACTAGATGTTGGAGACCTTGTGCCCGAACACTTAGTAGGCGACCCTATTCGCCTACGGCAGATACTGCTTAACCTACTGAGTAACTCGGTTAAGTTTACCGAGAACGGAAAGGTGATATTGACCATAAAGCAGATAGAGGCCAATAAAGACGCTGCGGTCCTCTCCTTCTGCGTTAGAGATACGGGTATCGGTATACCTGCCAATAAGCTTGAGGCTATATTCAGCAGCTTTACCCAGGTAGCGCAAGACCTTAATAAAATGGCTGAGGGAACGGGTCTAGGCCTAGCTATAACTAAGCAGCTAGTAGACCTACAAGGCGGAACCATTAGAGTTAAGAGCGAACAAGGCATAGGTACTGAATTTGCAGTAACGCTGAAGTTCCGCAGCATGGTAAAAACGAAAGAAGAGAAAGCCCAAGAAGATGATTTTGAGATAGTAGACATAGGTCGCAAGCGCATTTTACTAGTAGAGGATAAAAAGCTAAATCAACTAGTAGCGAATGAGATGCTAGTGAAATGGTGGGGCAACATTACCGTGGACATTGCTGAGGATGGACAGATAGCCGTACAGAAGTTTGCCAAACATAATTACGATCTGGTATTGATGGATGTGCAAATGCCTGTAATGGACGGTTATCAAGCTACTAGAACTATACGAAACCAATTTCGACCACCAGAAAGCGAAGTACCTATTTTAGCCATGACCGCCTATGCTACCACTGGCGAGGCTGAAAAATGCCTAGATGCAGGCATGAACGATTACATTTCCAAACCATTTGAACCTATTCAGTTCTACCAAAAAGTACTGAGTTTATTAGGACATAGCGAAGCGAAGTCGGGTGAGCTGCTTCAACGAGAAGACATCCAACAAATATCTTTTGAACAAGAGAGTATCGACTTAGACACGCTTGATAAAATCACTGGTGGTAATGAGAAGTTAAGAAGTCAGATCATAACCTTAATGCTAGATGAAACACCAGAAGAGATGGTGAAGCTGATGGAGTATATTGACGATAAAAACTGGAACCGAACGCGAAGCATGGCACACAAAATGAAGTCGTCTATCAGTTATTTGGGGCTTAGTAACACTCTTAACATCATTAAACGCATAGAGGAATATGCAGGGGAACAAAAGAACCTAGATAATATTCCAAAACTGGCAGAACAAGTGGCACACACTGTAGAAAAGGCATTGGAAGAACTAGCAGAAGTGCCTATCAATTCATAGTAGTCATAACTTCACGTTCTAGCTCACGCTTAAGCCAATTGAGCGGCAGGTTATTACTACCATATGCTTCATCATCCTTATTGATCAGGTCAACTACTTCGAGTCTTAGCTCATTCATTCGGCTAGTTGCATCACTCAGAGCAACACGTTGTTCCTGTATCTTACACAGCTTTTCCAGTTTATCTGAAGCTATACGTACTGTGGGGTCAGCAATAGCTTTGTAATTACTTGCCTGC
>CAYGTK010000018.1:0-11760 GCA_964352775.1 uncultured Chitinophagaceae bacterium | reverse complement strand
ATATTCACCAACTCCATTAAAGCTAGGTCTATTGAATTTTGCTTGTAGAATATAATACTCAGTACCGTTCGTAAGTAAAAATGATCGTGCCTAGACTTTTTTAAGAAACTGGCCGGTATACTGTCATAAGCTTCGTCTACATCATCTAAGAATAAATAGCACATCGCACGGATGCAAAAGAACCTATCAGCAAATGGCGACTTAGCTATTTTATTCTCTTTACCATTTATGAGTTGCGCAGCGGTCTCAAATTCTTGTGCCCTGATAAGTGTAGTGGTGTAATTGAAGAGTACCGCAAGCTGTTGGCCACTTTCCAAATACTTCAAGTCAGCTAATACGGCTGAATAATGTGCTAAAGCGGCTCTGTCATCATTAGCTAAGAAATACTCCAAGGCAATAGTGGCCTCTATTAACACCTTTTCTCTCTTGTAATTAAGCCGATGCTTCAGCTTAGGAAGTAAGGAGAGTATATCAAGCAATACTCCAAGTTTCTTAGCACCTGCTAATTGGTAGCTCTCTATCTTTAAGTGTAAATACCCTATGTAATCACTTTTATCTATCAGGTCTTTAGCTTCCTTGTCTAGTGTATAGTTGTAACTATTGCTGGGCTGAAAGGCCTTTAAGCTTCGCTGAGCGAAGGCCATTTGCAGGTCATTTTCTAATCTTCTCTCTGTACTAAGCATTTGTAGCCACGCCTCATTTTCTTGTGTTATCTCAGCTATTTCTCTAAACAGTATTTCCGACGGACCTTGTGTGGCTCGTAAATGCTGTACTTTCAGTTTGTTAAGTAGTAGTAACTTCTTAGGCCATTGTAGGGTCTTTAGTTTCTTAGCAAACTTTGCCTGTTCTATGTTAAAGGTTTTGTTTTGACCTCGCTTTAGCAGCCATTGCATCATTCCAAGTTGGGCAAATTCATACGTGCCATCGTTATTATTCACCTTGTCGCCAATAAAATAGGTTAGCTGTCGGCTAAGGTGTCTTAAGTCATTTCTTATTAAGTAGTCTTCCTTTTTAGTGTAAGGTCGGTAGTAGAATTCTTCAAACAATTCTTCTATACCGAACTGCTGCTCTCCTGCTAGCCCATTATCTATTATAGCAAATAAGGCTAAATGCTGATCACTAACTCGTTTTTTTGCGTTCAATAAGAAATGTTCTTTTTCCATATTTGTCATGGAAAAAACTATATCAAACACCTTATTTCGTTTTAAATCCATCAAATAAAGACTTCTAATTAGAATTAACCTTTTTTATCAGGCTTTTTAATTTGTCATAAATATAGGTTTTTCAATTTGATCTTAACGGTAAAACGGGCTTGCTTTGCTATCGTTAATCAAAACCAAATAATTATGAACATGCTCAAATGGACATTTTTCGTTTCTCTTTTCTCAACAGCTATATTCTTCACCTCTTGTGAGGACGAGACCGATCCGGTAATGGTAGGACCTACTCTTTTAGATTGTGGCTTCGCCTACGTAGATGTCACTTTAACTGACGACCCTGATGCACCCGTGGATTACATTATCGATTGCAGGGCGCAGGTACGTGCTAAACTAACTATAGAACCTGGTGTAGTAATTCACTTTAGAACTGATGCTGGCTTAGACGTTTTAGACGCAGGCACAATTGTAGCCGATGGGTCTGCTTCCAAGCGGATTGTTTTAGAAGGCGAGAACGCTGTTCCTGGCCAATGGGCTGGTGTAGAGATAAACTCTAACGATGTGTTAAACAGCATGTCTTTCTTAGATATTCGTCACGGCGGAGGCGCCGCTTTTAGTAGTAACGGAGATCGCGGTAACATAATTATGTGGGCTTCTTCAAGGCTTACTTTAGATAATGTGCTTTCTGAAAAAAGTGAGACATGGGGTATAAATGCTCCATACAACGAATGGATACTAAATGTAACTAACAGCACAATTACAGATAATGCACTTGAACCTGTACAAATGACATCTACATATGTACATGGACTTGATGCAAGCAATGACTTTACCGGTAATGCTAACGATGTGATAAAAGTGATAAACCAAAATATGGTAGACCTTACCATTACTTGGCAGAAACTAAATGTAGACTACTTCATCACATTTGATAACGAAAAGAAGTTATCAATTTTCAATGGCGGCTTAACGCTAGAGCCTGGTATAACCATGATATTCGATGCTGACACGCGATTTGAAGCTAGAGACGGGTTCATTAATGCAGTAGGTACTGCTGCTGAACCTATCACCTTTACCGGACTTACTAAACAACCTGGCGCTTGGGCAGGGCTGAAGTTTGACTCTAACAATCTTAACAATGTGCTTGACCATGTAATATTGGAATACACTGGTAGCGGTACTAATCAAGGTGGTAGTGGTGATGGAGCAATAGTTGTGTGGGCAGATTCGTATCTATCGTTGAGTAATTCAACCATTAGCAATAGTGCTTCATCATGTGGTATTAATGCAACGCTTAGCGGTGAGAACGTGGTTCAATCGAATAACACCTTTACAGGGTTCACAAATGACTACTGTGACTAAGAATTAAGATCGCTCCAACCAACGATCATTTGAGCCTGCCCCGGAAACTTCGTTTGGTTTTCTGGGGTGGGCTTTTTTAGTTAGTGGATAAGTGAGACTTTAGCAGAGAAGTGTCTAACGGTTTACTCAAAAGATCGAGCACAAAAGGGTTTACGGCTGCCTTCTTAATATCATCTTGATACATAGTAGTGGAAAGCATAAAGATCTTTACTTGCTTCTTAACTGTATCAGGCAATTGTTTGAATGCGTCTAAAAAATCGAAACCATTCATTTCTGGCATTTGAATATCTAATAAGATAACATCTGGAAGTTCGCCTTCTGTTTTATCTTCTAAGTAAGCCAAACCTTCTTTCGCGTTACTGCAAGTAACAACTCGGTCAGTAATACCAGCTATTTTAAGCATTTTGGAATGCACTTTTAGATCGATAGGATTATCGTCTACCAACATGTAAAGCGGATCAGTCTGCATCTCTATTAGGTATATGAATGTTTACGGTAGTTCCTTCAGATAGTTGCGAATTAATTAAAATATTTCCACCTAGCTTTTGCACCGCCTCTTTAGCTATAAACAAACCTAAGCCCGAACCTGATGCTGGATGATCTCCCTTAAAGAACATATCAAAAGCCTGGGTCTTCTGCTTATCGGTCATTCCCCTGCCATTGTCTTGTACTTGAATAGACAAGGAATCATCTTCATTAGCTATTGATAAGCTCAGTTGATGTACATACTCGGCATCCGTTCGTCCAAATCTAAAGGCATTACTCAAAATATTCTCTAGCACTACACGAAGTCTGAAGGGGTCTATAGTTACTATATCTCCTCCAGTTATTGTTACTCCATATTCAGCATTTGGAAACTGAACTTGCAATAATTCTAGTATTTCCTTTGCTAAGGAGGCTATGTCTACCGCTTCACTTTCTTCTCCTCCCCTTTCGTTCTGGTAGTATTCAATGATGTTTTGCGTGAACTTGTCCATCCGTTCCACACTCACATTTATCATATTTAGGTAGTCGCAGAACTGTCTAGGGTCGTTCTCCATTTTTGCTAATTGCAAAATACCCGATATACTCATTAATGGCGAACGAAGGTCGTGCGATGCACTGTATACAAATCTGTTTAGCTGCTCATTCTTTTTCCGAAGCTCGTCTTTCGTTCTGTAATGCTCAGCAGCGTTCTGCATGGCAAGCATCATTTCATTGTCTTCCCAAGGCTTACGGAGGTAACGGAATACTTTTCCCTTATTAATAGCCTTAATAACAGCCTCAATATCAGAATATGCTGTCACCAATATCCTGACAGGAAGCGGGTATTCATCCTCTAAGCGTTCGAAGAATTCAACGCCTGTCATACCAGGCATCCGTTGGTCAGAAAGTATGATATGTACTGTTTCTGTTTTCAATAACTCTAGTGCTTCTTCAGCGCTAGTAGCGGTTAATATATCTACCCTTCTTCTGAAGTTAGCTTTGAAAGCAGAAAGGTTGTGTGGTTCATCGTCCACATATAATACTCTTATCCCTTTGAACATTGGCATGGTCAGGTGTCTTTGTGTTGTTTTTACACTTTAACTAATTGTGTATCAGTTTATTGGCAAGTTAATTATAAACTCTGTTCCAATGCCTTTTTCAGTTTCCACAACTATATTTCCCTTGTGGTCTTCCACTATTTGATAGGCTATAGATAAGCCCAATCCCGTACCCTCTCCTACATCTTTTGTAGTGTAAAAAGGTTCGAATATTCGATTCTTAACTTCTTCTGACATACCAGTACCATTGTCTTTTATAGAAATGCTGACCTTATCGCCTTTAGTACTGGTAGAAATAGTAACTA
The DNA here is from genome assembly GCA_964352775.1 of uncultured Chitinophagaceae bacterium. Classification (GTDB taxonomy): domain Bacteria; phylum Bacteroidota; class Bacteroidia; order Chitinophagales; family CAIOSU01; genus CAYGTK01. The sequence goes on along the minus strand of CAYGTK010000018.1, from coordinate 7,413 downwards.
GCCGTTCATCCACATCGGGCTTCATAATAGCGGCTTGCACAGCATTATTAAGAATGTTCATAAATACCTGATTAAGCTTACCAGGGAAGCAATCTACTTGAGGTATATCTTCATATATCTCCTTTATTTCTACTTGATTCTTATAGTTAGTGCCAATTATTTGCACTGTACTACGCAAGCCATCATTAATATCAGCGTTTTTCTTAACATCTTCATCTAAGCGGGAGAATACGCGCAAGCTCTTTACTATTTCAGCCGTGCGAACCGCACCATCATTTATACCAGTAAGCAACTCAAACATTTCCGCTTTAATAAGTTCGTAATCTAGCTCCTCTTTTAGTTGGTGTGCTTTGGCAAACTTGTCGTTGTTTCCATTAACCTTACTTATTTCATCATACTTCTCTACTATAGTTAGCACATCTTGAATATCACGTTTAAGCGGAAGTACGTTAGATTTAACGAAATTGATAGGGTTGTTTATCTCATGAGCTATACCTGCGGTTAACTGACCAAGAGAGGCCATTTTTTCAGCAGAAACCAGTTGAGACTGTGTAGAACGAAGATCGTTAAGGGTTGTGTTTAGTTCTTTGGTACGCTCACGTACTTTCTCTTCTAATACGATATTCTGGCGAGTTATAATTCGCTCATTCTCTTTCAATGCATCTACGGCCTCTTCTTGGGCATCTTCTTTTTCACGTTGAAGAATGTTCAATCTATCTGCCAAGGCAAATGATAGTAGTAACACTTCAAGACCAGAGCCTATCTCTAGAATACGAGACGTAAGATCATTGTATGGAAGCGCACCAACATCCTTCATTACAAAAATGATAACACTAGTTAAAAATATACTCCATGCTATTAAGAAGTACATAGCTGTTTTGTTACCCTTGCGCCATATCATAGCTGCTAGCACCAACATATAAAGTGATACTACTAAGGCCGTTACTTGTGTAAGCTGATAGCTTATTTGGGGCTGCCCAACTATAAACAGCAATACGCAGATAATATAAACAAAGCCAATAGCCCAAAACCCTCTTCTCCACTTAGGATAATACTCTTTAACAGATAAAAAGTGATTCATGAACAGCATAGATGCTATACCTACTAAAGGTGATATTATAGCTACGCTGACTTCTGCAAGCCTTGGCATACCTGGCCACAGATAGCTATAGCTGTAGCCTTGAATAATAGCCTGGGTAAGAAGAACCAAGAGAATATACACGCAGTAGAAACCATAACTTGGGTTTCCATTTGATATGAATAGAAATAGGTTGTAAACCAATATGGCTATCATTATACCCACATATAAACCGAAAAGAGTGTCCTTTTGATTGCGAGCTTCAAGTATGGACACTTCAGCACCTATTGTAAGTGGAGCCATTATCTGTTGCCCATTATTTAATGCTAAAAGGAAGGTTCGTTCCTCTCCTTGTGGTATTCTTACCGGATATATAAAGCTTTCAGAAGGATATGGCCTATCAAATACGGATACGTGTTCACCTAATACTATCTGCTGGAGATTGCCATTCTCCATATAGTATAAAGTTGCCGAATCTACTATAGGGTAATCGTAGTTCAATAGCAGATCTTCTTTTGCCCCGTTATTTACAATTGTGAATCTAACCCAGCTTGTAAGGTCAGTTATGTCTAAGTTTGGAACTGGTGTAGCAGAGGGTTTGAAATCAGTAGAAGTGAATAATTGCTGCACATTTGCAACGTTCCCTTCTGTTTGGTATATCTCAAGATGTCCTGAAAGATTATGAAGGGAGTTGTCATTAACTGTTAAAACTTCAGCATTTACAGGCTGCCGCCCTATTACCATAATAGTAATAAGCCAAAGCCATAGCAGCTTTACCCCTTTGTGTGTATTCATGTGCGTTACTTTATGACCAACTGGAACTTCAAACTGATGGCAACACCATCTTTTGTACGTTCCTGAATAGTCTGTTCAAGCTTGCTTCGTAAGTTGCGTATATCCGCTTCTTCTTTACGATCGGCTCCTTCTAAAGTTACAGCATCGGCTTTTATAACCCAAGCGAGGTAATCGGGTGGTGGGTAGGCAAAATCTCCCCCCTCACCAAGGTCTTTGATAATTTGATACCCCACAGCTTTAAATAGCGGGTAAGTATGATCTGAAGTCAGTCCCCAAAGATGCTTTATCTCCAATTGTTCTAGAATGGTAATAGCTACCCTGGTAATGTATTTACTCAGCCCCATACCCGATACTTTTTTAGAAGTCCACATACCACAGAACTCTCCAGTGCCCGCATCTTGCCTATCGGCATCTATCAATGGGTTAAGTCGCTCATCTAAGTAGCCTACTGCATCTTCAACTGGTAATGGGTGAACCCCATCAGCTTTGTGGATCTTTGCGCCAGCTATTATCTCTCCATTTTCAAATACCAGAATAGCATACACATTTTCATTGGTCATCCATTTTGGCTCTGACGAGGCAAGCGATTCGATATTGAAACGTTTCATCACTTCCTTGTGACCACGCACATAATCTAACGCGTGCTCTCTGTTTGAAGTAGCACGATATACTTGGAAAACGAATTCCCGCTGAGGGTATGTAGCTGCTGATTCAGGCACTGACCTTAGTATTGGATGCAGTGTTGTCGTCAGTTATGATAGTATCAGGATCAACATGGTAGCGCCCTGAAGCATGTAATTGGTCTAATAGAATTCGTCTGGCCACGTTACTACCTAGTGCGCCCCCTAAGAAAACAGAGGATGCTAGCTGTGGCCATGTAGATATAGTTTTGCCTATTTCTGCAAAAGAGGCTTTCATTCGCTCGGTCATTTCCTCTGAACCTAGTATACTGGTAACAAAGGGTATTTTCTCCTCATTGGTCAAACCGCTGAGGTTGGTGGTGTCTAAATGTTCAATTCGGCCATGAAATAGCGGCCTGCTGGGTTCTAGGTCAAATCGTTCTATGTCAAGCATACCGCCATCGCTAGTATCCATTATTACTGGTATGCCTAAAGCTTTAGCTTTTTGCCTTGCTTTTATCTTAATGTTTAAGCTATCGCATTCTTCTACAAGTATGTCCAGCTTACCACCTTCGGTCAAGAATCTGTCTATGTTATTATCGGTAATACCTTCGGTAAAACAAGTCACCTTTAGGTAAGGGTCTATCTCGGCTATTTCTCTGGCTGTTGCAATTGCCTTGTTCAGCCCTAAATTGTGTACTCCAGCACGTATTCTATTCAGGTTACTAAGTTCCAACTCATCAAAATCGGCAATGCGCAATTCGCCAAAAGAGCGTTCCATAGCCAAAGCCAATGCGCTCGATTGCCCTACGGACAAACCTATTACACCTATTCGCTTAGTGCTTAACTGCTGTTGTTCTTCAGCACTTATCTTATTTCTGTTTCTATTTGTCCTTAGAAACGCGAACTCCTCCTCAGGTAAAATATGGACTAAGCGTTCGGACCATGAATAATATGCCCAGTTTCCATACTGCATAATACTCTTGCCGTTCAAGTATTTTTCAATAGCGTTTACCATCTCTTCATCTGAAAATGTGACAGACGGATTTTTGGTCTTTATCAGGCCTTTCAGCTGCTGGTAAAGGGTATCATATATCCTTTCATTTGAAATTTTGGAGAATAACTGGTTTAGCTCTACGCTTCCGGGTTCATGCAGAATAGCGCAAAAGTCGTATATTGAGTTCATTATTAACGTAGCCTTTGGTGTTCGTAAGATATACGAGTCCATTAAGAAAGTCTACTTTAAAGTTACGTTGCCCCAACAGAGATATTAAAGCTGTTGTAAACAACTTGTGCCCGTTTGTATAAATAATTGTAGTTCAACCAACCATATAACTTTTTTAACCCAAAGCCGTATACCTGATACGGTTGCTATAAAAACAAAATTACAGCCATGAAACACAGCGCGATCAAAATATTGTATGTAGATGATGAGGTGAACAATTTGCTTTCGTTCAAGTCAGCTTTTCGCCGTTCATTCGAGATACATACCGCAGCTACTACTGAAGATGCCCGACTGATATTGGAAGGTATTGATATTAACATCATTGTTACCGATATCCGTATGCCAGGTGAATCAGGCATCGAGTTTCTAGAATCTGTTATTGCTAAGCATCCTGACCCAGTTCGTATAGTGGTAACGGGCTACTCGGATATACAAGCAGTGATCGACGCTATTAATATCGGCCAAGTATTCCGATATGTTACTAAACCTTGGAACGAGGAGGAATTGCACGATATAATAGAGAAAGCGTACAAAGTGTATACACGTAAAATGGAGTTCCATGACCAGAACGAGCGTTTACGTCGTGCGAATGAGCAATTAGAATTTCAACTTCGACAAATTTTACTAGATTAATAAATTCAGTCAAATACAGTTATAGCAAGCCTTCCAGATATATTTGGAAGGCTTTTTTCATTTACTGACATTATTCTGACACAGCTAAAGATCTTTTTGGCACGGTGCTTGTTAATAGTACAACAGAACGATAAATAGTTAACCAAAAAACTACGAACCATGTTAGAATTATTGATGATGAACAGACTAAGCTTATTGAAAAAACAATACAGCAACTTGAAAAAAGAAGCAAAGAACCTAATGAAGAACGGAGACGTAAGTAGCTACCTTCAGAAATTGGCCGAAGCTAACCGTATTAAGCAAGAGTATAACCAGACACTAGTTCTCGATTTACGTTGATGTATTGTTGGTATACCCAACGCAGGAATAGCACCTACAGTAGGTGGCGTCTGCACAGTTTTAAAACCTGAACCGGTCGCGTGATAGACATTCACCGACCGGTTTTTTTATGCCCTGCTACTAATTATAGCCACTTAAGCGTTAACAATTACCTTTGTTCCGCTTAATGTTAACACATCTATGAACCCCCTAAAGGCATTCCTTCTAAAATGGAAACACTATGAGTTTTGGCCCTATTGGGTCTTTTACGCTCCTGTGTTTTTTTATGGGGTCTACTTAGCCATCAAGGCTCGTTCGCTTACTTACTTTACAGCCGTTAACCCCGCCTTTAAACATGGCGACTTGGCTAACTCCTCAAAGGCTGATCAACTATTTCGCTTTCCTGTCCAGTTCGTTCCACATACGGTATTATGTCAGCCCAAAACACTTAGAAAAGACCCCGCCAGTTTCCTACTGCAACATGACTTTACTTACCCATTTATAGCCAAACCCGATATGGGTGAACGAGGTGATGGAATTGAGGTGATAAAGAACGAAGCACAATTCCATAATTACCTCAAGAATACCGAGCCTTTCCTAATTCAAGAATACATTACTTGGTCGCTTGAACTTGGTATAATGTATTACCGCATACCAGGTGACCACGCAGGAACAGTGAGTTCCATAGTAGGCAAAGCCAATTTGACAGTATTGGGCAACGGCAAGTCTACTTTAAAGCAATTGATAAACGAAAACTATCGCGCCTGGGGAAGAAGAGAATACCTGTATCAAAAATTTGACAAGGAATTAGACAGTGTAGTTTCGGCAGGTAAAGAATTGGAATTAGAACCTATTAGTAATCATAAACGGGGCACTAAGTTTCTGAATAGGAACGACCTCATTTGCAAACAACTAAACAAAGTATTTGATAAGGTAGCTGATGCTGAAGGTTTCTACTACGGTCGTTTTGATATTAAAACTACTAATGAAGAAGATCTGCTAGCAGGAAAGAACATCCTGATAATGGAGATAAATGGCGTAACTGCCGAGCCAGCACATATATACGACCCTAACCACAAGCTGTTAGAGGCTTGGAAGGTGATCATCGCACATATGGACATCATTTACCGTATCAGTGTACTGAACAAGCAAAATGGCCATACCTACGCATCTTTAACTGAAGTTTTAGCAAACCTGCGCGACCACTTCTTTGGAAGAAATGACTCATCCATTGATGAAGACTCAGCTCTAAGATCTGACCTACCCAAGGTTAAGCGGAACTAATAATACTTGATATACGTATCTTTGCAGCCTATATGAGCTTGCAAACAGAGATACAGAAGAGAAGGACATTCGCCATCATCAGTCACCCCGATGCGGGTAAGACTACCCTAACGGAGAAACTACTCCTTTTTGGTGGGGCAATACAAACGGCAGGAGCTGTTAAATCCAATAAGATAAAGAAGACCGCCACCTCTGACTTTATGGAGATAGAGAAGCAACGTGGTATCTCGGTAGCCACCTCGGTAATGGCTTTTGAATACGATGGTGCTAAAGTGAATATTTTAGACACCCCTGGTCACAAAGACTTTGCGGAAGACACCTACCGCACACTTACAGCTGTTGATAGTGTTATTCTGGTAATTGACTGTGTAAAAGGTGTAGAGGCACAAACGGAGCGACTAATGGAAGTTTGCCGCATGCGTAATACGCCCGTTATCGTGTTCATCAACAAAATGGACAGAGAGGGTCGCGACCCTTATGACCTTACCGATGAACTAGAAGAAAAGCTTAAGATAAAGGTGCATCCATTAAGTTGGCCCATTAATATCGGTAGCCGTTTTAAAGGGGTGTATAATCTGTATGATTCTACCTTGCGCTTGTTCACCCACGGTGGTGGTGGGCAAAAGGTAAATAAGGTTGTAATAGAAGTAAGTGACCTTACCGATCCAATAGTTGATGAGCAAGTAGGCAAGGCTGATGCTGACCAACTTCGCGAAGATGTTGACCTACTACAAGGTGTTTATGGCGATCTAAATATTGAAGACTATTTAAAGGGCGATGTAGCTCCAGTATTTTTCGGTAGTGCCATTAATAACTTTGGGGTGCGCGAATTGCTGAACACCTTTATTCGCATAGCACCTACCCCAAGAGCCCGGGCTACCGACCAACGTGAGGTAGCGCCTGATGAGAAGAAATTCTCTGGCTTCGTATTTAAAATACATGCCAACTTAGACCCTAAGCACCGCGATCGTATTGCCTTCTTGCGCATATGCTCTGGCACTTTTGAACGGAACAAGTTCTACAACCATACTCGACTAGATAAGAAGGTTCGGTTCAGCAACCCTACCAGCTTTATGGCGCAAGACAAAAGCGTTATAGATGAGGCCTTTCCAGGAGATGTAGTTGGCTTATATGATACTGGGACCTTTAAGATAGGTGATACCATTACAGAAGGCGAAAAGCTATTCTTCCAAGGTATACCGAGTTTCTCTCCAGAACTATTCAAAGAGTTGATAAATACCGACCCGATGAAGAGCAAACAGTTGGAGAAAGGTATTCAACAGTTAACGGATGAAGGGGTTGCCCAGCTATTTACGCAGCAACCAGGTAACCGACGCATTATAGGTACGGTGGGCGAACTTCAGTTCGAGGTAATTCAATACCGTTTACAGCATGAGTACGGTGCCTCTTGTCGTTTCCAGCACATGAACCTCTACAAGGCCTGCTGGATAACAACAGAT
>CAYGTK010000017.1:0-31750 GCA_964352775.1 uncultured Chitinophagaceae bacterium | reverse complement strand
CACATTGCGGCCGAGGTTCGTGAGTTGGCTGGAAAAGCGAAAGACAAGAAACTACAACCTGACGAAATGCAGGGTAATACCTTCTCTATTTCCAATTTAGGGATGTTTGGTATTGAAGAATTCACAGCTATCATTAATCCGCCTGACGCCTGTATTTTGGCAGTAGGTGGTATTAAGAAAATACCAGTATTGGGAGATGATGGTCAGTTGAAAAATACCAATGTAATGAAGGTGACCCTATCGTGCGATCACAGAGTGGTAGATGGAGTTACAGGAGCCAAGTTCTTGAATACCTTGAAAGGGTTAGTAGAAGATCCCGTAAGGATCCTTATCTAGATCAAGTAGATATTCTGGATAGACTGTATCGGAAAGTGATTTCCATTATCTAGGATAACTTCGTTGTTATCGTTAGTAGTCCAGTTACTCGCAGTTTCTTCCTTATTAGTTTCACCGCTGTTGTAAACGAACTCTGCTACTTTACCGAATAGTCGGCATTGTTTTGCTGCTTGTTTAAGCAAGTATTGTGGCCATTCCATTTCGTCACGAGCAATGGAAGATTCTGGTTTAACCCATTTTTTCGACCGTATTTTACTCCTTGTATGTGACATGATAACTCGTTGTATATATAGTATACCGCTTCTGCCCAAAAAAGTTACAAGCCTGCCACAAGGAGGAACTATTTTACCTGAGAACAACCTAATGCTGGTGTTGTTACACTTCTATTAAAAAGCAATACCGTGAGTAAGAAGACCTTAGTAATTGGAGCATCAGAAAACCCTAGCAGATATTCGTTCAAAGCAATAAATAGCCTTAGCCGCCATGGTAATGCGGTAGTGGCGCTTGGCAGACGTGCGGGGCAAGTTGCTGGTATACCCATATCAACAGAATTAGAAGGGCAAGAGGATGTTAATACAGTTACACTGTACGTAAACTCTACTCACCAGAAACAATACTACGATCACATATTGGCCTTAAAGCCCGAGCGTATCATTTTCAACCCAGGAACGGAGAACGCTGAGCTTTGGAAAATGGCTAAGGAAAATAACATTGAGCCTATTGAAGCCTGCACTTTAGTAATGTTGGCCACAGGTACTTACTAGCATTTTGCAACATTATGGCTTGCTTTCGGTTTTAGTATTTTTAAAGCACAAATAACTAACCTTAAAAATAGCTAGATGAACTACACAGAACCTATGTTGCGCGATGATGCGCTGAAGGGAAAAACCATATTAGTTACTGGTGGAGGAACTGGTTTAGGCCGCTCCATGGGAACTTACTTTTTGAAACTTGGTGCTAACCTTGTTATCACTAGCCGTAAGCTCGATCGCATTACACAGGCCGCCAAAGAAATGGAAGAAGAAACAGGTGGAAAGGTATTAGCCTTACAATCTGACGTTCGCGATTTTGAACAGGTAATGGCGGTGAAAGAAGCTGCTATTAAGGAGTTCGGTAAAGTAGATATTCTTATAAATAATGCAGCTGGTAACTTTATTAGCCCCACGGAGCGTTTATCTCCTGGTGCATTTGAGGCAGTAATTGGTATTGTACTTCAAGGTACGGTAAACTTCACTTTAGCTTTCGGAAAAGAGTGGATCAAGAACGAACAGCCCGGTACTATCTTGAACATTGTGACTAGCTATGCTTATACCGGTTCGGGCTATGTAGTACCATCGGCTTGCGCTAAAGCAGGTGTATTGGCTATGACTCGCTCACTAGCGGTAGAATGGGCGAAATATAAGATTCGTGTGAATGCAGTTGCTCCTGGTCCTTTCCCTACTAAAGGAGCTTGGGACAGGTTGATGCCTGCCAACTTACAGGAGAAGTTTGCTGTAGAAAATAAAGTACCTGTTGGCCGTAATGGTGAGCACCAAGAGTTGAGCAACCTATGTGCTTATTTGGTGTCTGATTTCTCAGCTTATATGACGGGCGAAGTAGTTACCCTAGATGGTGGCGAATGGCTGAAAGGTGCAGGACAGTTCAACATGCTAGAAATGGTAGAGCCAGAAATGTGGGATATGATAGAGCAAATGACGCGTTCTGCTAAATAAGAACAGCCTTATTATAAATAGAAAAGTCGCCTCCATTCGGGGCGACTTTTCTATTTGTTAAGAAGCGCTGGCCCGCTAAAAAGCGCATCCGAGGCCCTTGCAGCCAAGCGCATTTTTTTAGCTTGATTTTTTCTTTCTTTTTCATCAAGGAAAAAGGAAAAGACATCGAAGCTAAATCATTATGATCGAAGGTCTATTAAAGGAGAGAATGGCAATCAGACAACACACTAAAATGCTAATCCTTCCGTCTCCTCATCAGGCCTAGCATACTCAAACCGTTTTATTGGATTTACTTCAGCATATGTCTCTAACCCTAACACTGCCAAAGTATCGGCTTTATGTAGTTGAAGGGTACCATCTTTTAAAACCATATCACTAGGCACCATCACCTCTACTACCTCACCAATTATTAGCTTGGTATCATTCAGTTTGATATGAAGTTCCTCTTTGAATTGCAAGCCGATCTTCACTACACTTTCTTTCACATAGGGAGCAGTATGTACGGTGCCAAATTCAGCTGTTAAACCTATCTCGTCAAATTCGGAAACACCTTTATCGTATTTCGCTGAGCTTTGATGGGCTTGGGGTTCCATGCCTTTTTGGATGCTATTAATAGTGTAGTAGCCCGTCTCCATTATATTTTCATAGGTATTCCGTGGAACAAATGCTGGTCGCATAATAAAGCCAATGTAAGGCGGCTTTGCCCCAATGTGTATTACGGAATTGAAAATGGCAAGGTTATGATTCCCTTCTTTATCAATTGTGCCTATTAAGTTGGCACTCTTATAACCATGTAAGGTATTTATGAAATTTCGGCGGTAGCCTTTTTCCATTTCGGCAATGTCTGCAGAGGTAATGTGAATTTTATCACACATAGCTTGGTTATTCTGTTGTAGTATTGCAAACAGAATAACCAGATAAACGTTTTAAAATAAGATGAAAAGTTTAAGAATTCCTTTACTGTGCACCCTATTAAGCGCCATTTTTGGCATAGGATGCGCTCAAAATAGTGGCGAAGTGAAAAATATAGACGTACAACAATTTGCGGAAGCGATAAAACAAGGAGACATCCAAATAGTGGATGTGCGTACCGATAGAGAGGTGGCAACTGGAATGGTGGAAGGTGCCTTGCATATTGACGTACATAGCGTAGATATTAAAGAGCAACTGGCAAAATTAGACAAGAGTAAACCTGTATATATCTATTGCGCTAAGGGTGGGCGAAGTGCCAATGCTTGCGGTATGATGCCCGAAGGTTTTGAGGTGTATAATGTAAGTGGTGGAATGGGTGCTTGGAATGCAGCTGGACTACCTACAGTAAAACCCTAATGTTATGACAGGTAAGTTCCAAGAAATAGTAAATTCTGCTACCCCTACGCTAGTTGACTTTTTTGCTACCTGGTGCGGCCCTTGTAAGGCTATGACACCAATACTACAAGAGCTATCAAGTGAGGTTGGAGAAAAAGCACGCATCATTAAAATTGATGTAGATAAGAACTCTGCTGTAGCACAACAGTTCAACATAAGGGGAGTGCCTACTTTAATGCTTTTTAAGAATGGAGAAATAGTTTGGCAGCAGTCGGGCGTAGTGCCTGCGCAGCAGCTTAAAAGTGTAATTGAACAACACGCTTAATGGAAAAGTATTTAGAGATATTCTTGAGTTCCTTCGGTAATTATTGGAACTACTTGTGGAACGAGATCACTCATCCACATTGGAAGAATTATTTCTATTGGTTGATAGCCTTATCCCTTTTCTTTTGGATGTTGGAGATGATCAAACCTTGGCGTAAAAAGCAATCCATTTTCCGTCGCGATTTTTGGTTAGATGGCTTCTATATGTTCTTCAATTTCTTTTTATTCTCTCTTATCGGCTATGCGGCATTCTCTAATATTTTTTCCGAAGCCTTTAATGACTTTTTGAGCTTATTCGGCATCACTAACATTGTAGCTGTCAATATTCAGCAGTTACCCGTTTGGGCTTATTTGATACTGCTTTTCATTTTGAAAGACTTTATTAGCTGGAGCACTCATGTAATGCTGCATCGTGTTCCCTTTTTATGGGAGTTTCACAAGGTGCACCACAGTGTTAGAGAAATGGGTTTTGCGGCTCACCTTCGTTATCATTGGATGGAAAACATCGTTTACAAGCTCATTCAGTTCATACCGTTGGGAATGCTAGGTTTTGATCTTATCGATTTCTTTATTATGGATCTGATCGCCGTAGGCATTGGTCATTTTAATCATGCTAACTTCCGTATCTCGCTAGGACCATTCAAGTATATCTTCAATAGCCCGCAAATGCATATTTGGCACCACGCCAAGCATTTACCAAAGGATAGAAAATACGGTGTGAACTACGCCATCTCACTTAGTATTTGGGATTACCTTTTTGGCACCAACTACATTCCTCGCGATGGGCGAGATGAAGAATTGGGCTTTGATGATGTAGAACACTTCCCTGATAACTTTGCGGAGCAGGCTGCATATCCCTTTATAAAAAGGGACTAGCTTTACCCTGTGCGACTACTTTTAATAGCAACCATTTTTCTTTTTACTTATTGGACGACCAACGCTCAGTCAGCAACTCCATCAGCGGCTTCTACGTTAGGCGTTCAGTTCTCTTATTGGGGAACTTTTAAACTAGATGCTTCTGTACCTGTGCGTACTAAAAAGGAAGAGGTACCGCTGCGTTTTGTACTTGGTATAGAGGATAGAAGATTAGGCTTTCCAGACAAACAGCACCATTTCTTGCTTTCTGGGCAGTTTATCAGGCCTATTGAACTGAATGATAAGCTAACTATAAGCCCCATTATAGGCTATATTTTTTTCTTGGGTCAGAACGCTAACCTTAGCGACCAGAACGACCCCCAAGTGCCAGAGAATCGCCCGTTCCAAGGTTTGGAGCTAAAGCGCAAGTTCGATAAGCTTAGTTTTTCTAGCCGAGTGATAGTAGAAGAACGTTGGATAAGAAATGCTAACCAGTTTGAGCGACTACCTGGCAGTCTCTTTTTTCTGCGCTTACGTTTTCAGGTGCGGGCTGACATTACGCTTTATAAACCTGACGATACCGATCGCAAACTCTTTCTGTTTATTTTTGATGAAGTGATGCCACAATTTGGTAAAAACCAAGCACAAGTATTTGACCAGAATCGTTTTTCTGTAGGATTAACTTATGCTACCACAAAGCCATTAAGCATTTCGGTAGGCTATCTGGTTTGGTATCAAGAAATGCCTAATGGGGTGCAACGCTGGCTGCGACATATTTCTACACTTTCGCTAACTTACCATATCAAGTAAGCGAGCCGCCCATGCATATTGACACCTTTAGAGACTATTGCCTAGCCAAACCTGGCGTTACCGAGGGAACACCTTTTGGGCCAGATGTACTTGTATTAAAAGTGATGAATAAAATGTTCGCACTAACTGGCTTGGAACGTATGCCTTGGGGCATTAACCTAAAGTGCGACCCTGAACGAGCTATTGAGCTTCGTGAGCAATACGAAAGCGTACAGCCTGGTTACCACATGAATAAACAGCATTGGAACACCATACACCCCGAAGAGGGAGAGCTAAGCGATAAGCAACTGACAGAATTGATAGATCATTCGTATGAACTGGTGGTAGCTAGTTTGTCTAAAAAACTTCGAGAGGAGTTGGCAGAGCTCTGATACTTTCCAATTTCCTTATCCATATCTATTACCAACATATCTTTCCAAGTGGTGCTGTATTTAGGTGATCGCATTTCCGACTTCATTTTCCAAACGCGTTGTTCTCTAGCAGACTCTTGGGCAAAGTAGAGTGCTCCTTCGCCTAACTTAGCATTCAATTCATCCATGGTGCTCATCAGTTTACTTTTTTGCTCCTTATTTCCTGTATAAGTACCAAATAGATTGGCTTGCACGCTATCTTTTGGACGAATGCCCCCTAGTAGTACTCCAGCCTTTTTAAAGGTGTAACCATCTCGATAAATATGGTTTAGGGCGTGCAAGGCATGTTTCACTAATAAAGCTGTATCGTCTGTTGCTTCAGGAAGATTCACTACTACACCACTCTTATATTGTGGTGCACTCTTGTTACTCTCGTTGGTTCGGATGAAAACATAAACGCTACCAGCAATACTGTTCTGCTTACGTAGCTTTTCGCTAGCTCGGTGAGTGTAGTAACTAACTGCCTCTTGCATTTGCTCTGGGTCATTATAGATGTACACCCCGAACGACCGCGATACCATGATGTGTTTCTTTTCTTCTGGCTGTCCTCGCTCGGCACTCTCTTCCAATTCATGGCAGGGGATACCTCGTAATTCTTCAACTAAACGTAATCCGACGACAGATAATACCCGCCTTGCCCAGTCATCTGAAGTATACTTCAGGTCTTTTGCGGTGTATATACCAGCCTTCTCTAGCTTGCTATTATTTCGCCTACCTACTCCCCAAATATCACCTACTGGGAAATTACCTAGCACTTCATCAATATCATCGCGATAAGCTAATACACACACGCCCCCCTGTTTTTTGGCTAGCTTGCTAGCGATCTTTGCCTGTGTTTTGCTTTCGCCAATACCTACTTTAACCATTATGCCTACCCACTTATAGATAGTGTCTTTTATCAAATGCCCAAAGACATCTAGATCTTCTGGAGCAATGTGTGTCAGTTCCACAAAAGCTTCATCAATGGAGTATTCTTCTACCATAAGACCCAATTCGCGTAGCGTATCCATTATTCGGTCTGATAGGTCGCCGTATAAGGTGTAATTAGAAGAAAACACTGTTACTCCCAGTCTATCTATCTCTTTCTTTACTTTATAGTAGGCCCCTGTCATCTTAAGGTTCATCTGCTTCGCTTCTTGCGATAGAGAGATGATGCAACCATCGTTATTAGATAGAATAACTACGGGCTTGTCCTTAAGCTCGGGTCGAAAAGCCTTCTCGCAAGAAGCATAGAAGTTATTGCAATCTACTAGGGCGAATATTCGTTTCTTACCTTTCACTTGGTGGGGTGAATAGTATAGGTTACCACTCCCCAAACTTCAAAATCCATTTCAGGGGTAATGGTAATGGCTGGAAATTCGATATTCTCTGGAACAAGCCACAGCTGCTGCCTACGTTTTTTTAATCGCTTTACCGTAAAGCCACCATCTACCACAGCTACAATGATATCGTTATGCTTAGCGGTTAACGATCGATCGATAACAAGAATATCGCCATCGTATATACGAGCATCTTGCATGGAGTTCCCGGTCACCTTTATTAAGAAGGTAGCAGGTTTGTTTGTTATCAATTCTTTATTCAGATCTATCTGCTCCTCCATATAATCGGCCGCTGGGGAGGGAAAGCCTGCGGGAACAGTTAACGACAGCATAGTGATGCTGTTTCCACTGGTAGTGTCTATCATTTCTTATCTGGTTTGCCTACCAGCAAGCTATTTGTATAAAGGGTAAAAACAAAAAGCCCCTCCCGACAATCGGGAAGGGCTTCCATATTTATTTCAATTAGTGCTTACTGCACCAATATACGCTCTGATACGGTGTTTTCACCAATTTGAATATTCACTACATAAAGACCAGGATTAAGGTCTTGTACGTTTACGCGAACATTATTAGTACCAGCAGTTAAGTTAGCCATGCTTGTAGAGCGAACTTGCTTACCAGTCATATCAAACATATCAATTACTAGGTCGTTAGAGGTTTCCATATTCAACTCTAGCTGTACAAAGTCAGTAGTTGGGTTAGGGAACAAGCTAATACTTCCACCTTCCAATTCAAACACTGATGTGTTCGGATCTTGCGGCTCACTTACATCTGGTGTGCCACGAAGGTCAGCCCATGTAGTCTGAAGTACTTCTTCAGTAAAATCATCCTGCACGTAGAACACAACAGCTAACTCTTCATTTTCATAAACATTAGACAATGTCCAGCTTCCAGAGATCATTTCTTTAGCACCTACTGACATTGCTGCAATAGCAGTACCGTTGTAATCTGGAACCATTTTCTTCATTACGAAACCGAATTCTGTTTCTCCGTTCGATCCTGGAGCAGATGGGAATTGTACATCCTTCTCTACCACTGCCATGTGAGCAGTTAAGTTTGCTGTTGGAGCATATGCCTCTACTTCTGCAGAGAATACGATGTCACCACCTTGTATCTCTACTGTTGGATTGTTAATACGAATATCAGACACTTCTTCTGCACCACCTAAGATGTCAGCAGCAGTAAATCCTGCAGGGTTACCTGACTTACCGTTACCATTAATTACAGCAGTAGGATAACCAGTTGTGCTTGAGCTAATGTTATAAAAGTCTCCACGGAATTCTGGATCATCTGGGTTATGCTGGTTCATTACATCTGTACCAGGCCAGTCAGAGTGGAATGCTACCATAACAGCATAAGAACCACCTTCGCGTACATTTTTAGTTAATGGCGGCACATACAATGCACATGGTGGACAACCAGCATTAGTCCATAATTCCACTAATGTTACTTTACCATTTTCAAATATTTCCAATGTTTCAGCAAACTCATCATTAGCACTGTTCTCATCTGCAGAACCATTTACCTCAGAAATGAATGCGCGAAAATCAATCATTCCTGGAGTAGTCGCATCTAAACCCAAAGAATGAGTGTGGTGATAAGTTGCGCCTGCAGGGATAGACAAACCTGTTAGTTCATCAACACGCACTTTACCAGCACCTACAGCCCAATTTAGAGTTAATGAAGTAATGTCAGTCAAGCCATTATTCTTAATGGTCATTTCAACAAAGTGCTCTCCTTTTCCTACTTTTCCAGTAACACCTGGAGTTACACCAATAACGCCTGCATCGATGTTTGGAAGAGGAACGTTAAAGTTGTAAGCCAAAGAGCTTCCTGTGCTATTAACAGTTTCAAACGGTATACCGTTTAGTGACAACGCGGCGGTTAAACCACCATCTCCATAATCATCAAACAAGGTTAATGTTAAAGAAGAAGGGTTTTGAACACAAATGCTTTCGTTAATAGTTTGCCCATTACCGTATGCGCCTGGGTCAGTATTAGCTGCGTTTTGCGCAGTACCGTCAATAGCTATTGGATTACCACCAGAGGCCAGTAAGGTTACACCATCTGATAGTTCCCAGTAGGACTCATACCCGAAGTTGTCGGTGGTGAAAGCGATGTCTAATTGTAATTCGCCAGCTGCACATTGTGCGCTAAGCGTTTGAGATCCTACTAAGGCAAATAGGCCCAGAAAAATGGCTGTGAAGCGTCTCATGTAGAAAGTATTATGTTATTTAATAGAATAGGTAGTGAATTTACGGATTAAGATCGTAGAAGCGCAAGAAAAAAGGGCTTTTTAACTAAAAAATGACTTGGTTATTGTACAAAACGTTCAATTTTTTGACAAGTGGGTGGCTCAGATCGTAGAAATTCGCTACATTTGATAATATGAAACAGACTATCACCACCATATTGGCATTTTTCTCTATAACTGCTTTTGTATATGCTCAGGACTTGACAATAGATAGTGATACCGTGAGCGGTTCAGGGTTATCTACTGATTTTGAGATAGTAGTAAAGAATAACATTACCAATACTACCTCAGATTCAGTAAACATACTTTGGGAGCGCGTAGTGAATGACTTAGAAAGTACTTGGGCAGGAAGTTCGGTGTGCGATAACAACATCTGTTACGGAGCTAACATAAGTGCCTCTCCTACCCCAGCAGTTGTATCTTCTAATAGAAGTACCAACCTTGATGTTCACTTTCAGCCTGATGGAGGAGTGGGAACAGGTGAAGTTATTATTAGAGCTTGGGTACAAGGTGATAGCGCAAACACTGTTGTTGAGCTTTATTTTTCAGCTGAGGCTAGAATGCCAAGCTCTATCGCTAGTATAGATAACATCTCGCTAAAGTTATTCCCGAATCCTACTACGGATTTCTTAACTATAGCTAATCTTCCTTCTGGCAGTAAATTTACTGTTGAGGCATATAGCATACTTGGTCGCAAGATGCTAACGGAAGAAGTGCAGAGTTCATCTAATTCTCATCGCTTGCAATTTGGAGATCTTCCTAAGGGTATCTACATGATACGCATATATGATGCGAATATGAATGTTATTCACGCCGAGTCTATTTCTTTAGACCGCTCGTAATAGCTTATTCTCCATTTTTATTTACAGTCCTAGTGTTTGATCTACTTAGTTAATGGTAGGATAAATATTTGTATAGGGGCATTCCTCTAACCAACTGTCATCAATTCATTTAGCTGGAAGTACTTCTAAAAAGCACTAGCTTTCAAGCATATATGCGCCAAAGCAGAAATAGAATGGCGTATATAGCTAAGTAGAAGCGATAAAAGTTACGCAGCCGCATATACTCCAAGTTTCCAGGAAAAAGATCGCCAAACAATGCTTTTAGCTCTTTCCAGAACTTTGGATGGATATTGATCTTCCAATCATCGGTTTGATACACCATTTTACGGAACTTACTTCGGTAATAGCTTAAGGGCAAACCCCAAACACCGAAGGCGATTATCCAGATGTTATCTAAAATCCATTCCATTAAACTCTAAACAGCATTGTAGAGCTAAAGTTGTGGTCATAAAAAAAGCCTTCCGAGATCTCTCGGAAGGCTTTTCAATTTTAGCTCTATCGAGCTTATCTCGATTTGATGAATTTAGAACTGGTTAAGTACTTACCACCGGCAGAAATGCTAATGAAGTAGCTTGCAGGAGCCAATTCGCTCACCCCAAGTTTCATCACTCCATTGTTAAATTCAACTTGCTCATTAATCAATGTACGACCTAACAGATCGGTTACTACTATGGTAACGTTCTCAATGTTCTCTTCGGTGATGTAATTGATCTGCAATTCGCTTCCACTAACTGGGTTAGGCATTACGGTAATGGTATTACCTTCAATACCAGCACCATCGCCTAACGGACCGTAAGTGCTGTTGTCGTCATCCGTTTTAAACTTATAATCGTGCTCACCAGTAGCCATGTGAATCAAATCGCGAGCTACTGCTGCAAATTCTTGCTCTGCATCGTCAATAGTGCTTAACGTAATGATCTCCGTATCAGTCAATCCAGTTGCTGTTCTGTCTGTCAACTTAAGATCCAACTTAATCAACTCAATAGCTACTCTATCAACCTCAGCAGCATTGCTTGGTGAATAAGTGTTCCAAGCATACTTACTTGCCGTCCAATCACCTTTTAAGCTGTAGTAGGTAGCTCGTAGCTTGTTCATCTCATTAGCAGTGAAGTTAGCCGTGGTTAATGCTGATTGTGCAAACACCTCCAATTCTACTTGGTCAGTGTTTTCATTCAGTATCTCCATAATAGAGATAGCATACTCTACTCGCTCATCTGCATCTATAACAGCCAAAGCAGTTGTGTGGTCGTTATTCAAGCTGTAGTTAGCTCCGTTTAAGGTAAGTGGGTAATTAGCCTCTACCATGTTACGGAAGAACGCACGCTGCGAAAGTGGACCAGCACTTCTACCATCGTCTTCGTTGTTACCTATCTGGTTACCACAATCAGCTGTTGATGTAGTGTTACAACTGGTATTAACTAATACGGTAGGGAAGCTAATAACCAAATTAGCTGAGTTACCCGATAAAGTGATGGTAGCATTATCGCTACGCACATCTACCGCAGAACCAAATGGTGCTAAGTTGTTACTGATGAAAGAGTTGCCACCAGCTTCAGCAGGGTAATTCAAGCAAGAACCAATAGCTCCTTCGAAATTATCACTCCAGATACCGTGGTCTTCATAGTTGTATAAGTAGTTGTTACGAATAGTAGGTATATCCAACGATGCTGGGTTACTGCGGAACAACATAGCTGTACTTGTATTACGTATACAGTTATCAGCAAACTCAACCGTAAAGTAGAACGGTAAGCCACCAGTAGTAATGAAGTAGCGCACACCAATGGTGTTGCTGTAATCATCGTTGGTGATACTATTACCAGTTACCTCTAGGTTACGACGAACGTTGCGTACATCAATACCAATATTAGCCAAACCTTTCAAGGTATTATCTGATACGGTGATGTCTCTACCGCCTAGTAATAACATTCCGAACACATTAGCCTCTTTGATCGTGTTACCGAATACTTCAACGAAACGAGAGCCACCACCAATGCGAAGTCCGCGAGCAAAGCCGCTTATTTCGTTATTGCTGATAATTACGTTACGCACATTATTCGCATAAATAGCAGCCTGAGTATTAGCGCCAGTTCCTAAGCTAGAGAAGGTAATTTTGTTTCCTTCTAGCAATACTGGGCTAGCATTTATGTCAGATAAGCGAACGGCATAAATGTCGTTGTAGCTATTCTGTGTGTACTCAATGGTATTGTTATCAATACTTACAGATGAACCATTACCTGTTACATCAAATGCACGATACATATTGGTGAAGGTGTTGCTGCTAGCGGTAAGGCCACTAGTATTGATATAAATACCGTAGAAGAAGTTGTTCACCACTCCAGTATTAGAGCTGTTTACGAACTCATTCTGAGAAATAACAGCACCCATAATGGTATTGAACATGCGAATTCCGAAGAAATCATTTAAGCTCGTACCGGTACTATCTAAATAGTCTGGACGTTCTTGGTTAGAAACAAATACGTTGTTGGTTATACCTCCATTGTAGGTTACGTCTCCTGCCTCGTTCAAGTAAATTGCAGTTGCGTTATTGTAGAATTGGTTATCGCTAACATTTAACACACCAGCAGTTTGAATTTCCAATCCTGTCTCTGCATTCTTAATAACGGATTCGTTGAATACTCCGCCTGAATTTCCAAGCATGGTAATACCATCCCAGTACTCATCAAGATCACAAGCTCGTAGCACAGAATTATTTGCACGTACTTCACTATCATCTAAGAAAGTGATGCCTGTTTCTTCCAAGAATACGATGTCTACATTAGTGAGATCTAGCGTGGCACCATTGCTTACGATTACATCTTCGGTCACATAGTATTTACCATCCCAAACCTGGTCGCTGGTAATCAAATTGTTAGTAGCATCAATAGTGGTGAACAAGTTGCCAAATCCACTAGGGAAACAACATAGTTCAGCAAAAATGCTAATGCTATCTGAAGCCGAACATCCTGCTTCGTCCGTTACGGTCAAGCCATAAGTTCCAGCCATAGTAACTGATAAGGTAGAACCTGAAGAGCCATCGCTCCATAGGTATGTTTCGTACTGTCCAGCAGGCTCAATAACTAAAGCGCTACCTAAGCATAAGGTATCGTCATCACCAAGCTCTAACTCTAATGGATCGGCCACTACTACAGTTACTGTATCTGTACCAAAACAAGTAGCCGTGAACGAGATGTCATCTAAACCGAAATCGTTACCACCAGCTATTGTGTTGTTATTCACTATACAAATAGTAGCTGTTGTAAAGGTGCTAGAATTCCAGTTGGCAAAGAATTGAGTCCACTCAAATTGGTTGTTAGGTGCTGAAATAGACGTACCCAATAACTGACCATTGATAGAGAATTCTAATTCTGCTGGGCTACTAGCTACTAATGTGGCTATCCAAGTAGAGAAGTTGTAATCCGTATTAGGAACTACTGATACATCTTGACACCAAACATTATCTCCCTGTGTGGTAGATCCATTTACTGCCAAGAACAAGCCTTGCCCTGTTGTATGATCATTACCTAAGAAGGCAGGTTGTAATGGTGCTGGGTTAGTCACTACTGCATATGTTCCTTCTGGGAATAGGTCCGTTGGACTAAACACATAATCGTTAGTAAAGCCTAGGTTTCCATTCTCAAAGTCACCATTCTGAATTAATTGAACGCTTGGCTCTTGACCAACAACAGTGTAGGTAGTTGTTTGTGTAGGGTTAGCCGTTACTGAAGCACCAGTAGTACTGCTTAATCCAGTTGAAGGAGACCAAGAGTAGAAGGTAGCTCCTGTTGCAGTTAAAGTAGCCGACTCACCAGCACAAATAACTTGATCAGGGCCAGCATCTACAACAATAGATGGTAATACTATAGTAGTAGTAGCTGTGCCAGTACAACCATTAAAATCAGTTGCTGTAACAGTGTAAGTACCAATATCCAATCCTGTTAGTGCATCGCCATTACCTGTAAATCCATTAGGGCCATCCCATGAGTATTGGAATGGAGGTGTTCCACCAGTTGCAGCAGCATTTGCTACTCCAGAAAGTGGTGCACAATCGCCATCGCTTGTTGCGATAACTGTAATTGGTGGGTTTTCGAATACCGAAATGGTATCTGAACCTTCACATCCTATCGCATCAAATACCGTGATAGAGTATACCCCTGGTCCAACAGTTATAGTAGGCGATGTAGCCCCTGTACTCCATACATAATTCTCAAAGATGGTAGTAACAGAAAGAACTGCAGAATCACCCGGGCATATTGTAATATCAGGGCCAAGATCAATAGATGGGTTATCTGCAATAGTAACTTGTATAGATGAAGCACCTGTACAACCGTTACTATCAGAAACCGTAAGAATGAATAAGCCTGTGGTATCGGTAGTTAATACCAAGCCAGTAGTAACTACTTGGCCTACAGCATTTTGCCAAACATAATCCACAAAGCCTAGTGGACCAACTACATCTACTATTTCGCCTTCACAAGCTAAACGATCAGGACCAAGGTCAAAAGTGATCTGTGGAGCTATTTCTACTACTACAGAATCACTACCTGTACAACCATTATTATCTGTTACGGTTACTCCATATACTCCTAAGGAGTTAACAGTAATGGTTTGCGTTTGCTCACCGGTACTCCATGCATAGGTTCCAAAACCTGCACCTGCATTTATAGTAATTGGTTGACCTGGACATGCTAATACATCAGGGCCAAGGTTAACGATAGGGTTAGGTGCAAATATCACCTCAATGGTGTCTGAACCAGTGCAACCAAGGCTATCACCTACAGTTACACTGTAAGTACCAGTTTGATCTACCGTAAGAATTTGTGATCGATCTCCTGTATTCCATAGGTAAGTACTAAAGCCCTGGCCAGCATCCAAAATAAGCACATCGCCATCACAAGCTGTAATGTCTGTACCTAACTCAACTACAGGGTTAAGATTGAATATAGCTTGAACAAATCCGAAGCCTTCACACCCCAAGCTATCGGTTACGGTTACGGCGTAAGTCCCCGTTTCTGTTACTGCAATATCTTGTGTGCTTTCACCTGTACTCCAACTGTAGCTAGCAAAGCCAGCACCAGCATCTACAAATACTATATCACCTTCACAGGCAAGTATTGTTGGGCCTAGGTCAACTACAATTGGTGGATTGAACTCCACTACAATATCATCAGAACCAGAACATCCAAAAGAGTTAGTAACCGTAACAGAATAAACATCTACAGTAGTTACATCTATTGTTTGGGTTTGTGCGCCAGTACTCCATAGGTAAGAAGCAAAGCCCGCACCCGCATCTAGAGTTACGGCAACATCATTACATCCAATTTGGTCAGGACCAAGATCAACAACTGGGTTTGGAGCAAAAAATACTCCAACAGTATCGGTATTGTCACAACCAAAGGTGTCGCGAACAGAAATTACATAATCACCCGTTTGTGATACTTGGATAAACTGACTAGTAGAGCCTGTAGACCATAAGTAATCATCAAAACCTGCGCCTGCATCAATTATAATGCTAGTACCGTTACAAATAACAGTGTCTTCATAAGGAATAATATCTGCTAAACCGGTAGTACTAGCTGTTACCTCTATAGTATCTGAATTGGTACAACCCAATCCATTGGTAGCACTTAATATGTATGTGCCGGGCGAAGTGATCTGAATAGAAGAACCTGTTTGTCCTGTATTCCAGAAATAATTCAAGCGGAATTGAATTAGCGTACGTAGTGTTACAGGAAACTCACAAACAACAATATCTGGACCTAGATCAATTTGAGGTAATGCCTGGGCAAAGAAGGTAGCTTGATCAGAAGCAGCACAGCCATCTTCACTGGTAACTGTTACAGCGTAAGTACCAGTTTGTGTAACGGTTATACTTTGGGTAGTTGCTCCTGTACTCCATAGGTAGCTGTTAAACCCAGCACCAGCATCAAAAGAACCAGAATCTCCAGCACAAACTGTTTGGTTAGGGCCTATGTCTACTTGAGGTGTTGGGAAATCAACTATTACTACGGAATCTATATTTTGACAACCTACTTGGTCAGTTACTGTAACCGAGTAAACTCCAGGGTTCACTGCTAAAATAGTTTGTGTTACTTCTCCAGTAGACCAATCATACGCTGAACCGAATCCAGCATCAAGTAAAATACCTTCACCTGAGCATTTCGGTATAAAGTTATTGGTGAATATTGGTTGACCGCTAAAGTTGTTTAAGGTTACTATCACATCGGCAGTTCCACTACAACCTGTAGCATCTGCTACGGTAACAGCATAAGTGCCTGAAGTAGTTACCGTGATACTTGGGTCTGATGACCCTGTTGACCATTGATAAGTCAAGTTTCCACTTGCATTGCCAATTGTAGGCGTAAGCAGATAAGAGGAAGCACATAAAGTGGTATCTGGTCCTAAGTCAACATCCAAACCGCTTACATTAATAGAGTAAGTAAATACCTGCGTTCCGCTTGTTGGGCAAGCATTGTCTTGTACGGTTACGCTAAAGGAATATGGATTGGCAGAAACATCAGCCTGTGTTGGGTTCCAACAAAATGTACCCGTTGGTAGCGGCGAACCTGCCGTAGTGAACGAACCACCTGGTATTCCTTGGTTCCAAGTCATAGTAACTATATCACCTGGGTCTGCATCGTTAGAGAAGATGTCGAAACAGAATTGTGTACCAGCGCACACATCCAAGTTAAAATCGTTGGTGCCATTGATTCCTGAAGCGGTTGGTAAACTATTCTGTCCACAATCTATCACCCATATCTGAATATCTCTTGTAGTGCTACCTATAAGAATACCATTTCTGTACTCATCCGCACGTACAGCTAATACCGATACTTCCTGTTGTGTTGGGGTTAAGCTTATACTTCCCGTTTGAGTATCAAATATTAATCCACTTGTAGTAGATACTGGGTTGTTAAAACTAAAAGGAGGGAAATAAATAAGGTCACTATTAAAATCATCTGCTGGGTTCACTAGCGAGAATACTAAAGAGTCACCATCCACATCAATACCACCTTGGTTATAGTTAAATGTTTGATTTAAACATAAAAAGCTTATCGGCTCAATAGAGAAGAACGCCGAGTTATTACAAGGCGCATTCACGTTATCTAAAGTTGCTTCGGTATAAATACCAGGTCCCGAACCACCTGGGGTGTATACAGCTCCGTTGGTAGCTGTTGTTAGGTCTACATTGGTAATAGCCGTATTTCGGGCTACCCTTCTAATGCTGAACACCCAATCAGTAGCCGCAGCAGGAAGTACGATCGTTCCTGTGTATTCCCATTCTTGCACTCCTGGTTCTGTTCCGCCTTGGCAAGTTGATAATGCGCTAGAGCAGGGTATGGTTATCTCCTGTCCCGTTCCCGGCACTTGGTTAACCTGAACAGTTGAAGTAAATCCTAACGATGCCGAACTAACTACAACATCATCAGTAAAAGGTGCTGCAATACCATCACAGTCACGATACCACACAAGGCGGACATCGTAAGTTAATCCGCCTTGGCAAGAATAGGTCAGATCGACCCCGGCAAGGTGAGTGGCTTTTGCTTCAAAAATTCCAAATACGGAAATTAGGGCGATAAAGATTGCCCATGCGGTTAAGGAAGAAAATTTCATAGTAATTGGTTTAATATTTTAATATGGCTGTGAGTGGGGGACTGAAAATACAATTTCCAAACCCATTATCCAAGTTGTGTGGTTGATAAACTTAATATCTAGACAATGTAGTTGAAGCTTTCAATGAAGTCAATAAAAAAAGCCCTTACCGTAAGGTAAAGGCTTTAAAATATTTTTTAAACTAGATTTTACTTTTCCGCTGAAAGTTCTTTCAGTTCATCTTCTAACAGATTCTCATCACCTGGGCGGTAGCCCGTATGTGTATGTACAATAAATCCATTCTGATCAACTACTACTGTGAATGGTGGCGATTGGAAGTTCAATGCTCTTTTCAAGTCTTGGTTACTATCTAGTAACACGATATAATCCCAACCCTGGGCATTTACGTATGATTTTACCTTAGCCTTGTTTCTAGAGTCGTCAATAGATACAGCTACCACTTCGGCATTATAATCTTCTTGCCAGTACTCATAAAGGTCAGCTATATTACTTAATTCTTGTTTACATGGTCCGCACCAGGTAGCCCAAAAATTGATGATGGTAATTTTACCATTCTTCCCAAACTCATTAATATTCACTTTAGTACCATCCATACGCTCTATCTCAACGCTGGGTAGGGTTTTCTTATTAAAAGCATCACCTATCTGCGCGTGTAAATTTGCATATAGAAAGATGGAAGTAAGGATACCTATGAATATTGCTATGGGTGCTCGCATGTTGTGTGTTTTACTAGTACAGGTTCAATAATAGTGCCATTAATTAGAATTTCTTAGTGAAATGGCGATCTTTGTCAAGCTTTTTTGCGGCCTACAGCTAAAGATACTACATCATCATGAAAAATTTTTGTTGGGCCATTCTTTTGGTTTTTGCTTGTGGAAGTGTATTTGCACAGGGTAGCTTTTACGGGAGTTTACAGCTAAATCCGGATTTTTATATCCGCGATAGTGCCATTGGTGCAGCTAATACGCCCCACTACGATGACCTAAAGAATTCGGTAGACGGTTGGTTCGATTTGAACTATAACAACGACAAATTCCAGTTCGACGCTGGAGTTCGTTTAGATCTCTATTTAAACTCAAACCTGCATAATCCAGGCACACCATTCTCTGCCCAGGGACTAGGTACCTTCTATATGCGAAAGCGATTTGACAAGATCGCCATAACTGGAGGGTACATCTACGATCAATTCGGTAGTGGTATCGTTTTCCGTGCTTACGAAGACAGAACCTTGGGTATTGACAACGCCGTACTTGGTGCACATGTGGAATATGAGATAACGGAAGGCTTGCGAATAAAAGCCTTAGCTGGGGTTCAAAAGAACAGACTATCGCTTTACAAGCCTATTGTGATAGCTGCGAACGTGGAATATGAGTTGAAGGCAGGTAAAGATGATCGCTTTCAAATACTCCCAGGTGTATCGGTATTGAATAGGACCATTGATGAGAATTCGATGAGTCTTATTGTTAACACTATACAGACCTACGCAGAAGAGGAACGCTTTGTGCCGAGATACAATACCTATGTGTTTGGAGCCTATAACACTATAAATGTTGGTGGATTTAGTTTATACACAGAGTTTGCTGCCAAAACCCATGAGGCCTTGGCTGATCTACAACTTAACTTTTTTGACGACTGGGGAAGCGTTTTTTTTGGTACAGCCACTTATACCCAAAAAGGATTTGGTGTTACTGGACAGTTTAAGCGTACAGAGAATTGGCAACTGCGCACCAGCCCCAACGAGACTTTCTTAAACGGAATGGTAGCCTATATACCACCCGTTACCCGTCAAAATTCACTTCGTTTGCCTGCTAGGTATAACGCTGCTTCACAGGAGTTAGAGGAACTATCCTATAGTTTCGATGTCAACTTTCAACCTATTAAAAAGGTAACGTTTAACCTTCACTATGCAGAGGTAAGCAGTTTCATCATCGACCAACCGCGTACGCTCTGGTTTCGTGAATTCTATATGGATGTAGAATTAAAGATGAAGCGTAAGTGGAAAGCCGATGTTGGCTTCCAGTTTATGCAGTACGATCAGGAGTTTTTTGAGCGGGAAAAATATGGTGACTACCGGATAGTTAGAGCATTCACTCCTTTTGCTGAATTTACCTACAAGATAAATCGCAAGCAGTCTATTCGTCTAGAGGTGCAATGGCAGGGCACCCAAGCCTACACTGATGCTAATACTGGCGAGCAATTCAATGCCGATTTCGGTAATTGGATATTCATTTTAGCAGAATATAGTATAGCCCCTTGGCTATCCATAGCAGTGTCTGACATGTACAACTACAAACCTAACCCAGGTCGCCAACCAGACGATATTCATTACTACTCTGCATTTGCCGCTTTCACTTACAAGTCTACACGCTTATCTTTAGCCTACGTTAAACAGGTGGAAGGTATTGTCTGTACAGGCGGTATCTGTAGATTAGAACCTGCCTTTAACGGTGTACGAATGACTTTGAATACAACGTTCTAAAATAGATGATGAAAAGCAGCAGACCGATAGTTTTCTTATTAACCTTACTAATTACAATAGGTTGTTTCTTCTCTTGTGAAGAAATTGGCCCCAACATTAACGTTAGGGATACGGTAATTGAAGACACTACTTTTATTGCCCCAAGCATACCAGCAGCACAGCAGAAGATCGTCTTATTAGAAGACTTTACGGGTGTAAGATGTGTGAACTGTCCCGAGGGGCATGAGCTGGCTGAAAACATTAAAAGCACAAATCCTGGGCAGGTAAAGTCGGTTGCTATCCACACTACTTTTTTGGGCCAAGCCTATGATGGCGATCAAGACCTGAGAACTGATCAAGGTCAAGAAATAGAAGATTTTTTAGGTGGATACTTAGGTAAACCAGCTGGTTGTGTAGATAGGGTGCAGTTTCCAGGAGATAACTTTACTTTAGAAACCACATCTAAATGGGCAGCGTATACAACGCAGCGCTTAGCCCTTACACCTCCAGTAAATATTACCATTACAGATGCAGAATATGATGCAGCGGACACTTCGGTTACCGTAAGAATAGAGCTTGTATTTACGCAAGCCGTTGCCGAGGATGTAAGGCTTAGCGTAATGCTAATGGAAAACGGTATTGTAGTAACCCAGCTTCGTGAAAATGATGAAGGTACAGGTGATATTAAAGATGAAAACTATCTGCACGATCATGTACTACGCGACATGTTCACCTCTTTTGATGGTTTGCTGTTGAGCGAAGGCAGCGAAAGTGGGCGTACCATTATCAAAAGCTTCAAGGTTAAAACATCCGATGTTTGGGATGAAACTAAGCTTGAAATAGTGGCCTTTGTGCACGAGTCTAACTCTAAAGCAGTACTGCAAACAGCAGGCACAGCGGTTACTTTTTAGCCCGTTTTTCCCCGTATTCTATTTTGTACATTTGTATAGCAATAAAAAGCGATAATGAAGATCTCGTACAGCTGGTTGAAAGACTACTTGGATATAGACCTACCCGCCGAGGAGGTGTCTGAAATATTGACAGACATAGGTTTGGAAGTAGAGGGTGTTGACGAACACAAAGGTCCGGGAAATGGACTAGAAGGTTTAGTGGTAGGGCATATAAAAGAGGTGACCAAACACCCTGATGCCGACCGCTTGAATGTTACACAAGTTGACCTTGGTGATGATGAACTACACCAGATAGTGTGTGGAGCGCCAAATGTAGCTGTTGGGCAAAAAGTTGTAGTGGCCACTGTAGGTGCTACACTATACCCTGAAGGTCACGAGCCTTTCAGCATTAAGAAATCGAAGATCCGTGGTGTTGCTAGCAATGGTATGATATGCGCGGAAGATGAAATAGGCTTGGGTGCTAGCCATGATGGTATAATGGTATTGAACGAAGACGCCAAGTTAGGCGAAGCAGTTGCTAAGCACTTTGGTTTTGAAAGCGATTTCATTTTTGATATTGACCTAACGCCTAACCGATCGGATGCTATTTCACATTTAGGAGTTGCAAGAGACCTTGCAGCAGCACTTTCTATCCGCAAGGGTAAGAAATACAAAGTGGCTTTTCCGAAGGTGAAACAACAAGAGATAAGTGGAGAGTTATCGATTTCTGTAGAAGTAGAGAATTCCAAAAGCTGCCCTCGTTATGCAGGTGTGGTTATCAGCAACATTACCGTTCAACCTTCTCCTGATCATTTGAAGCAGAAGCTAGAAAGTATAGGCGTTCGCCCAATAAATAACATAGTAGATATTACCAACTTCATTCTTCATGAGATAGGGCAGCCGCTTCATGCGTTTGACTATGATGAGGTGAAGGGTAGTAAGATAGTAGTGAAACATATGCCTACGGGTACTAAGTTCATGGCCTTAGATGAAAAAGAGTACGCATTGAATGAAGCTGACTTGATGATATGCAATGCGGAAGAGCCGATGTGTATTGCTGGTGTATTTGGTGGATTACATTCAGGCGTTACCGATAATACGACTATCATTTTCTTAGAGAGCGCCTATTTTGACCCTATAAGTGTTAGAAAGTCCTCTCATCGCCATAACCTACGTACTGATGCAGCTACTCGCTTTGAGAAAGGTGCCGACCCTGCTGTAACTATTGATGCACTTTACCGTGCTATCGAGTTGATAGCAGAGTACGGTGGTGGTACAGTAGCTTCTGAATTGATAGATATTTACCCCGAAACTATCGAACCATTCAAAGTAGAGATTAGCTATAAAGAGGTGCGCCGATTGATAGGTCATAAAATACCTAAGAAAACCATCAAGACCATTCTTAAGCGATTAGATATTGCTATTGAAGAAGAGTCTGATAAGAAGTTGAAGCTTTCGGTGCCTCCTTATCGTGCTGATGTAAAGCGTTCGGTGGATGTAATTGAAGAGATACTTCGCATTTATGGCTTGAATAACATCCCAATGCCTAAGCAGTTACGAGCTTCCTTATCGCACACGGATGCACGCAATAAACAAGGACTTTACGAGAATGTAGCCAATTATCTTGCTGCGAGTGGTTTTTATGAAATGATGACCAACTCGCTTACCCATCAGGCAAAGCAAGACAAGCTATTCCCCGATCAAGCAGATGATACGGTAACGTTGCTAAAAAGCTCTAATGCGGAATTAAATGTGCTTCGCCATAGCATGATGCCTACTGGATTAGAAGCTGTAGGGTATAATATTAACCGCAGTAATAGCGACTTGAAATTATTCGACTTCGGAAAAGTTTATCGCAAGGCAGGCGAGAATAAATACGAGGAAAAAGAAAAAATAGCACTTTTTATAAGTGGTAATAAGTATAAAGAAAGTTGGACCACTCCAACCAAGTCAGCAGACTTGTTTTACTTGAAAAGCATTATTACCAATGCTTTGAACAGAATAGGATTAAGCCGTTACCAAGTTCGCGAGAGTGAAATGAAAGGCTTGGCTTATGGATTGTGTTTTGCCCAAGGAAAGAACGAACTGGTCAACTTCGGCTTGGTAGATAAGGCTTTCTGCAAAGTGTACGACATCAAGCAAGATGTATTTTACGCCGAACTGAATTGGGAAATGATATTGCGTACAGCGCTTAAGGCTGAGATACGCTACAAGCAGGTAAGTAAATTCCCGGGTAGCCGTCGCGACTTGGCTTTGCTGGTAGATAAGCAGGTGAAATTTGAACAAATAGCTACTATAGCTAAGAAAGAAGGCAAGCAATTACTGAAAGAAGTAAACCTTTTTGACGTGTACCAAGACAAGAATCTGGGGGATATACGTTCTTATGGGGTAAGCTTCACTTTTGAGGACGCTGAAAAGACATTGACCGACAAGCAGATAGAGCCAGTTATGAACAAGTTGGTGAAACGCTATACAGAAGAACTGAAAGCAGAATTACGATAAAATGAGTGCCGAAAGTAGCAAACGACTGGAGAGTATAAGCAAGCGAGTGGGCGAATTGACCACTGCCTATGCCGACTTACAGCAACGCTACGAAAAACTGGTGCAACAGCAGCAAGAATTGGTTGACAGAACCAAAGAGGTGGAAGAAGAGGCGGCTACGCTACGCCAACAAAAAAGTGTAGAACTGATAGGAAAAGAATTAGCTTTATCTGATAACTTTGATAAAGTAGAATTAAAACAAAGAATAAACGAATTCATTAAGGAGATAGACAAGTGCGTGGCCCTACTAAACCACTAGTGCAGCAGACATGAATGAGGAGACGATAAATATCAACCTAGTAATAGCCGATAGGCCTTATCCTTTAAAAATAAAACCTGCGGAGGAAGAGATGGTGCGCAATGCGGCCAAGGAGTTGAACCGCAAGATAAAGGACTTGAAAGACCAATACGCGGCTAAGGATAAACAAGATTACCTGGCAATGTGCGCCTTGATGTACGCCGTGGAAAGCCACGGAGCTAGAGATAAAGTAGATATTGACGACACTTCATTTGAAGACCTGCTTACGGGTTTAGAGGCACAGCTAGAGAAGGTTAAATTCTAAAGCAACAGCCCTTTTCTCTCTTCTTATCATTATTAAATAAACACCATGATACCTGTAATAGTAGGCGTAGTTGCCTTGGCAATAGGGGTTGGCATTGGCATGTTTCTTTCAAAGGGTAAAGTAAAAAACCTTGAAGAAGAAGCCCAAAAGCAAGCTCAACAAATATTAAAAGCCGCCGAAGTAGAAGGCGAGCAAATAAAGAAGGACAAAATACTTCAAGCCAAAGAGAACTTTGTTAAGAAGAAAGAAGAATACGAAAACTACAAACGCGAACGCCAAGACAAGATGCGCTCGCGCGAGCAAACCATTAAGCAAAAGGAAACTTCGCTAAACAAATGGAAGGAAGAGCTTCATGAGCTTAAAAAAGAAGTAAAATCGGAAAGCGACAAAACCGAGGCCATTCGTGAGAACTTAACCCGCCAGCTTGAAGTAGTTAATGCCAAGCGAGATGAACTAGAGAAACGCCACCGCGAACACGTAGATAAGCTGGAAAAAGTGGCCAAACTATCGCAAGAAGAAGCACGTGATGAGCTATTGGAATCGCTTAAAGAAGAGGTAGAGGCGCAATCGATGGCGCTAATGAAAGACATGGTGGACGAAGCCAAGCTTAAAGCCAATAAAGAAGCTAAAAAGGTGGTAATTCAAACCATACAGCGTACCGCTGCTGAACATACCATTGAAAACACAGTTTCGGTATTTAACTTAAAATCAGACGACCAAAAAGGACAGATAATTGGCCGTGAAGGGCGTAACATCCGTGCACTGGAAGCCGCCACGGGAGTAGAGATTGTAGTAGATGACACCCCTGAGGCCATCATTATTTCTGGCTACGACCCTGTTCGTAGAGAGGTAGCCCGATTATCGCTACAGCGCCTGGTAACCGATGGGCGTATACACCCTGCCCGTATTGAAGAAATAGTGGCCAAAACCAGCAAACAACTGGAAGACCAAATCATTGAAATAGGCGAGCGTACCGTTATTGAACTAGGTATTAACGGACTTCACCCAGAGCTTATTAAGTGTGTAGGGCGCATGCGTTTCCGTTCATCGTATGGACAGAACTTGCTACAACACTCAAAAGAGGTAGCCAACCTGTGTGCCACCATGGCAGCAGAATTAGGACTACCGGCAAAAATGGCCAAGCGTGCAGGATTATTGCACGATATAGGTAAAGTGCCACAAACCGAAAGTGAGCTGACCCACGCCGTATTAGGTATGAAGTGGTGCGAAAAGTATGGCGAACACCCAGCTATATGTAACGCCGTAGGAGCCCACCACGACGAGGTGGAAATGAGTTACATGATTTCGCCAATAGTGCAGATATGCGATGCCATATCGGGTGCCCGCCCTGGTGCTCGTAGAGAGACTATGGAGAACTACCTGCAACGTATTAAAGACCTGGAAGACACTGCACTTGGATTTGAGGGTGTAGAAAAAGCATATGCCATACAAGCAGGTCGCGAACTACGGGTAATGGTTGAAAGCGATAAAGTGGCTGATGACAAAGCAGACACCATAGCTTTTGAGATTTCACAGAAAATTCAGAACGAAATGCAATACCCCGGTCAAATAAAAGTGACCGTTATTCGCGAAAAACGTGCGGTGCATTACGCTAAGTAATTAGCAGGTTCTAATATCAGTAAAGCCCTTTGAACTTTTGGTCCAAAGGGCTTTTTGTTTAGGGATGGTGTTAATTAGGAATTTGAGATAGAGTCTTGATAACTCTCCCTAAAAGCACCAAGATAGAATGCAGCCAACCCTAAAATAGGATAGAGAGGTTTGACTGAAAGTGAGATTTTTCTGTCAACAGAAAGTGTGTATGTTGTATTAAGTTATGGTTACGACCAGTCGTAAGATAGCTAACTAAATTTTTCAGATAATTATTTAGGTTCAATTGGTGCTTTCTTCATTCTACCCCATACTATAAATAACGCAATAGAAAGAAGTACAAAGTTCATTCCTATTAAAGAAGTCTCTCCTCTTGAAATATGAAAAATAGCTGCCAATACTTGGATTAAGGCTAAACCTAGCGCTGCAAATGGTGTTAGGATGGGTTTTATGCGAAGTAATGCTGGAAGCAATAGACCTATTCCGCCTAATACTTCACTAATGCCAATAAAGCGAACTAATGCCGATGGTGCATCATTAACCCAAGGCATCATTGGTGATAAATGGTCAATAGGTTGTAGAGCTTTCATTGCCCCGAACATGATAAACATGCTACCTAATAATACCTGAGCTACCCAAAGTGAGATATGAATTACTTTGTCTTTTTTTAGAGTTGCCATTTTCTTTAGTTTTAATTAAGAATAGTACAAAGGTGAATAGCGTAACTCACTTAAAACTTAAGGTATCTTAAGAAATGACGGAGACTATCTTTTCGCAATTTTTCTTCTTACGTCGCTCAGGTATTCAGGCGTTATCCCAATGTAAGAGGCTATCAGTTTAAGTGGCAAGCGTTTTACTAACGTTGGGTATGTTTCAGTGAACCCGATATAACGTTCTTGTGCTGTAGCGCTTAATAATGCTATCAGTCTTTTATTGCTTGCTATCAAGCTATTACGCAGCTTATTATTAATTTCAATGAGACTATCACTATCCGATAAATTAGATGCTGCAAATGTACTTCTTCGTAAAATAGCAACTTCGCTATCCTCAATTGCTTCGATGAAAACATCAGATGGTGATTGGTTATAAAAACTATTCATATCCGAAATGAACCAACCCTCTGGCGCAAACTGCACAATGTGTTCTTTGTTAGACCCATCCAATACATAACTCTTTAAGCATCCACTTATCACTTTGTATGCCGCATTGGTAGTACCTCCAGCTCTTTGCAGAATTGCTCCTTTTTGAACTGTTATGGTTTTTGAACCGCTAAATAATTCCATTCTGCATAGTAGGGTGAATAAATTAGTTTAATTAAACTAAGCATAAGCTGTTACAAATATGAAAATAGCAATTGTAAATATGGGATATGCTGGTAGAATAAGACACCAGATTTCGACAGCTCCGCGCTCTTTTTAACCTATGCTTTTTTGATAATCACCTACATAAAATAAGCCCCATCAAGAATTTGATGGGGCTTATTCGTTATGCTTAATCTATTAAAAACTTAGTCTTCCTTTGCGGTTTCCTCTTTTGGCTTTTTACCTTTCTTAATGGTAATCTTCAGCTTGTTCTCCTTCTTATCTAGGTCAACGTGGAATACATCGCCTTCCTTGATATTAGAATTTAAAATCTCTTCTGCTAACGGATCTTCCAAATATTTCTGGATAGCCCTATGTAACGGACGAGCACCAAACTGAGGATCATATCCTTTATCTGCGATGAATTCTTTTGCTGCTTTGGTCAAGGTAGTTTTATACCCTAATGCTTCTAAGCGAGCGTATACGTTCTTCATCACAATATCAATAATCTTGGTGATGTCATCCCTCTTCAATGAATTGAAGATCATAACGTCATCAATACGATTCAAGAACTCTGGAGAGAACGTACGCTTTAATGATTTCTCGATAACCCCTTTTTCGTACTCATCTATTTGCGACTCCCGTGCATTGGTAGAGAAACCAACGCCCTTACCAAAGTCTTTCAGCTGACGAGCACCAATGTTCGATGTCATAATAATCATCGTATTCTTAAAATCTACCTTACGGCCTAGTCCATCAGTAAGTATTCCATCGTCAAATACCTGTAGCATCAAGTTGAATACATCTGGGTGAGCCTTCTCTATCTCATCTAATAGGATAACAGAATAGGGCTTGCGGCGAACCTTCTCGGTCAGCTGTCCCCCTTCTTCATAACCAACATATCCCGGAGGCGCACCAATTAAGCGAGAGATGGCGAATTTCTCCATGTACTCACTCATATCAATACGTATCAAGGCATCTTCATTATCAAACATATAGCGGGAAAGAGCACGTGCTAACTCTGTTTTACCAACTCCCGTTGGACCTAAGAAGATGAAAGTACCTATCGGTTTTTTCGGGTCTTTCAATCCTACGCGGTTACGCTGTATAGCTTTGGTCAACTTGATAACAGGCTCGTCTTGTCCGATAACCTCTTTCATCAAGTCTTCCTTCATGGTAAGTAGCTTAGCACTTTCTTTGGCTGCCACTCGCTTAACAGGTATACCCGTCATCATAGCTATAACCTCTGAAATGTCATCTACACCAACTGGGTAGCGTTTGTTTTTAGCTTCTTCTTCCCATTCGCGCTTGGCGGTCTCTAGTTCCTCTAGCAAGTTCTTTTCTGTATCGCGAAGGCGTGCTGCCTCTTCATACTTCTGGCTTTTAACTACTTGATTCTTTTCAACCTTTATGTCTTCTATCTTCTTCTCTAAGCCTAAGATGTTTTCAGGTACATGGATGTTCTTTAAGTGAACGCGTGCACCTACCTCATCCATCACGTCAATGGCCTTGTCTGGGAGAAAACGGTCGGTAATGTAGCGGTTACTCAACTTTACACACTCCTCTAAAGCATCAAAAGAATACTCCACATTGTGGAATTCTTCGTACTTACCTTTCAAGTTATTCAATATCTCAACCGTTTCTTCTGGTGAAGGTGGGTCAATAACCACTTTCTGGAAACGACGATCTAATGCACCATCTTTCTCAATATACTGGCGGTATTCATCTAAGGTAGATGCACCAATAGCTTGCAGCTCTCCACGAGCTAATGCTGGCTTGAATATGTTCGATGCATCCAAAGAACCTGTTGCTCCACCAGCACCTACTATAGTATGTATCTCATCTATAAATAGAATAACGTCGCGGTTCTTCTCTAGCTCGTTCATTATCGCCTTGATGCGCTCTTCGAACTGCCCACGATATTTTGTACCCGCTACCAAAGCAGCTAGGTCTAACATCACAATACGCTTATCGAATAATACACGCGACACTTGTCGCTTGATGATACGCTCTGCCAATCCTTCTACAATAGCTGTTTTACCAACTCCTGGTTCACCAATAAGAATCGGGTTGTTCTTTTTTCTACGACTTAATATTTGCGACACGCGCTCTATTTCCGTTTCGCGACCTACAATGGGGTCTAGTTTGTCTTCTTCAGCCAACTTGGTTACATCTCTACCGAAGTTGTCCAGTACAGGCGTACGCGATTTAGAAGCACCAGCCTTTTTGCTTCCGCCACCTAGGCCGCTGCTGCCACCTCTTGTGCGTTCCTCTTCAAATTCGTCTTCGTCGTCACTATCGCCAGTAACGTTGGTAATGTCGTGTTTCACGTAATCTAATTCTGCTTTAAATACTTCATAGTCTACGTCAAATTGCTTTAGCAACTGCGTAGCTATGTTATCCTTGTTCTTTAATATAGAGAGTAACAAGTGCTCGGTACCAATGGTGTCGCTTTTCAGCACCTTGGCTTCTAGCACGGTTATCTTCAATACTTTCTCTGCCTGTTTTGTCAGGGGCAGACTGCCAATATTGTAGGTGTTTTTCGACACTTTGTCTTTTATCGCCTCTTCTACGGAGCGGCGTAACAAGGCCATATCTACATCAAGCGATTTCAAAACCTTTACGGCCAACCCCTCACCTTCACGTATCAACCCTAGCAATAGATGCTCTATCCCAATGTAATCGTGGCTTAGTCGCAAAGCTTCTTCGCGACTGTACGATATTACTTCTTTCACTCTTGGTGAAAATCTACTTGATTCCATAGCCATATACTATCAAATGTTACGCCAGCTTATAGGTGCTGACAATATTACTTCTATTGAAAAGCAATTTACCAAAAAAATTGTTCGGTTAACCACTCTCTTTCCACGATAACATGCTCCTGTGGATATTAATTCCGAACGGGTGTAACCCTAGGTGCAAATTTGTAGTATACTTGTACCCTACTGGTATAATTTGTTATTTTAGAATAACCCAACAGAACAGAACATGAAATTCTCCATCGAAAAGAAAGATAAGTACTGCGTATTTAAGCTAGAAGACGATAAGCTGAACACACTGAATGCTCCTAAGTTAAAATCGGAGTTGGTTATATTAAATGCTGGTGGTGTTAAAAATATCATCTTAGACCTGTCAGAAGTGTCTTTTGTAGATTCATCAGGCTTAAGTGCCATTCTTATTGGTAATCGCCTTTGTAAAAATGTAGATGGTTCTTTCGTAGTAACGAAACTGAACGACTACGTACAGAAGCTTATCAAGATCTCTCAGCTAGATACCATTATGAACATCATTCCTACCATTGAAGAATCGGTAGATTTTGTGATGATGGAAGAAATGGAACGCGACTTGAAGGGAAACGATTAAATGAATGACATTTTCGGTCACTATTCTGGGAAGTAACTCTGCTCTCCCTGCACACGGACGACATCCTACCGCTCAAATTGTAAACATTCACGAGCACCATTTTTTGGTGGATTGTGGCGAGGGTACGCAAATACAGTTTGGTAAATACGATGTTAAATATGGAAAGATAGAACAGATATTTATCAGCCACTTACATGGCGACCATTACTTTGGGCTTATCGGCCTACTTACCTCTTACGCCTTGAACAGGCGCACCACCCCAATGACCATTTTTGGCCCCAAGGGATTGGAACGATGCCTAGCTGTACACTTTGAAGAGACTGCCTCTCAACTTTCTTTCCCTGTGGAGTTTGTTGAATTAGAAGATGAGAACGGCATAAAAATATTTGAGAACAATGCGGTAGAAGTGTACACCATGAAGATGATACATCGCCTACCTTGTACGGGTTTCTTATTTGTAGAAAAGACCCGCGACCGCAATGTAATTCCTGAGAAATTGGAAGAATACAAGATACCTTTCACCGAAATACCAGCTATTAAAAAAGGGGGCGACTACACCACCCCAATGGGTAAGCTGATAAAGAACAGCAAGCTGACCAAGAACCCTCCCAAGCCGCGCAGCTACGCCTACTGTACCGATACGGCTTACAACGAAAAGCTAATACCCTACATAAAAGGGGTAGACCTACTATACCACGAAGCCACCTTTGATGCCGCCCGAAAGGAACGCGCCAAAGAAACAGGCCACAGCACCAGCATACAAGCCGCCATGATAGCCAAAAAGGCTACCGTTAAAAAACTGATAATGGGCCACTTCAGTGCCCGCTTCCGCGACCACGAACTATCGATATTGACCGATGAAGCCGCTACCATATTCCCCAACTGCGCCCTAGCCCTAGAGGGAGAGACTTTTACCGTAGAAAAGCGGTAGTTGGTTTAAAGTAACAGTCAACAGTCGCAGTGGGCAGTAATAAAGTACGTCATGCTGAACTTGATTCAGTATCTGGCGCACCACGCATCACGTTCCGCACATCATTCTTACGCCGACACCCCTATAATTCCCTCAAGGGGATGGGTATTGTAGTAAAAAAGCGCAGGTCTTATTGAGCGCGTAACGCAGTGAAGCAGTCGAAGTATGGAGTGCCGAGAAAGGAAAACCGTCCATCACGATAGAGCATGTCATCCTGAGCGTAGTCGAAGGGTGTAAGCGTTGGCCCATGCTTCTGTCTTCCACTATAGCCTGTC
>CAYGTK010000016.1:6748-31840 GCA_964352775.1 uncultured Chitinophagaceae bacterium | reverse complement strand
GTTTAGATCTAGGTTGTATCCATAACAATAAAAAAAAAAAGTATATGGCGCCACTCCCCCACTAACAGAAAGATCGATCTCACCAATACATTCGTTTCTACAAAGTAGATCTGTGGTTACAGTTGAAGAAGTAATATCAACATTCTGCTCAATAGTATCGCTTGCTATTGTAACCAAGCCGTTATCATCTGTTACCGATACCGTGTAGATACCAGCTGGTAGGTTAATTAGATTCTGTGAAGTACTGCCGTTGCTCCAAGCATAAGTGTATGGAGCTTCGCCACCTGTTACCGTTAAACTTATTGCTCCTGTGCTTTCGCCATAGCAATCTACATCTGTACCTGATAGTATTAACTCTAAGGCACAATCAAGATAGTTTCCAGTATTGAATCCATCAACATAGTTCTCATTGATGTTTGATACTGCATCATTCAATTGAGAAGCGGTAAATGAAGAAGAGCATCCACCTAAAACCTTTTCAGCTTCAGCTAATACTTCTTCTACTCTCCAAGTGGCAAATGGTCCGCTTACTACTACTAAGTTCTTAAGTAAGGTAGTATTAGCCCCAAAAGAAGCATCGTATTCATCAAAACCTACGCTAAGTTTTAATGCTACAACCTGGCCTGCAAGTACATTTTTATAACTATTACCAGGGTTGGTAAGATCACTGGTCAAAGCCCGTGGTGTACTTCCACTTGGCAAGAAATCAGTTACTGCCTGAGCAGAAGTTAGTGTAAGCGTCTTGTTACATCCTACCTGTAGACCTGCTGGAAATGCAGAACTGAAATTGGCATGTACATACACACCAGGATTTCCACCATTTGGTTTTGAACCCCATCCACCTTGGGTTTGTGTACGGAATCCATCACAAACTGAAGGCTGACTAACTAAGCATGTATGCGTATCAACACATCCAGCAATATCGGTTACCGTAACCATATAACAACCCGCTTCTAACCCTGAAATAGTAGCTGAAGTACCACCAGTGCTCCATAAGTAAGTATAAGGTGGAATACCACCCGTTACATTAACAGAGGCAACACCATCGCTACCACCTTGAATGCTAATATCGGTGCTACTACACACTATATCCAACGATAAAGTATCTATACTCCATGCATTGGTTTCTTTACAATTATCGGCATCTGTTACAGTTAGTCCATAATTACCAAAACCAATGTTGTTAAGGTCTTGAGTAGTAGCTCCATTACTCCATAAGTAGGTGTAAGGTGCTTTTCCGCCAGAAATGGATACATCAATTGAACCTGAACCATTGTCGCAAGAAGAATTGCTTGCATTGGCTGATATATTGATAGCTGTAGGGTGGTTTACCGTTACACTTTTAGTTGATTGACATCCGCTGTTATCCGTAACTGTTACAGTATAAGTGCCTGCACAAAGTGCGAAAAGATCTTCTGAAACTGAACCTGTACTCCAGTTGTACAAATACGGTGCATCACCTTCTGAAACAGTAAGATCGGCAGTACCATTACAACCTGTAGTTAGTAATGAATCGCGGCAAGAAAGGTCGAAGTTGATGTCGCCACTTCCAGAAAATGCACCGGAGTAGCTTATCCAAGTAGATCCACCGAAGTCGTTTGTTTGGTCATTTGCTCCATTACCTATCTGTAAACGATACTCTGGATGAGCAATACGCAATTGAAAACGCAAAGTATCTCCAGCGTAATAACCACCACCTACTAAAATGTTGTCGCGGTTATTATCAAGATCCCAATATTCCCAATTTTGATAAGCAGCACCTGAAAGACCTTTCCAGTCACCACCAGCAGCTTGCCATTCCGTCCAAGTCTTTTCATCGTTGAACCAAGAAGTTAGGGTCCATTTTCTATTAGCATCATTTTCGTTCTCGAAAGTACCTACCAATTTCAAAGATCCATTAGGGAACTTGTAAAGCTTACCATTGGTCATGTTATTGTAGCGAGATGGGTCTGTTCCATCACCATACGACTCTAACCACAAACCGTGACGGCTAGTAGCATTGGTTACATCACATACTTCAATAGTATCATTAGCACAAGTAACATTGGTTCCAACAATACTTAAACTAGGCGGTGTTCCACTTATAACCTGAAAAGGTGCTGAAGCAGCTGAACAACCTGAATTATAAGTTACTGTAACAGCATATGTACCTGTATTGCTTACGGAAATGGTTGGCGTAGTTTCGCCAGTAGACCATACATAAGAATCACCATTATTAGTTGAAAGCACTAAAGAACCTACACCAGCGCATAGTTTATTGCTACTTGTGTTGGTTTCAATAGTTGGCTCTAATACAGTAAGGTTACTCTGAGGAGTAACACGGAATAAGTGTTGATCTCCTGTTAATTCTGATGGATTAACAAATGCTTGAACGATCTTACGACTTCCATTTAAGTAAGGGTAGTGAACTTCTACTACATAATCGTAGTCATCACCTAATGGCAAACCAAAGTGTACTAGGCTAGGATCTTGCGTTCCGTGACCATTACCACCGTTGACTTCGCGAACACCTGATAATACTGTACCATCACAGTCTTTCAAAATTACGTTCGCTCCTATCGCATGGCGATCAGCAATTGTACCTTGAATGTTCTCAATAACCTCTACAAATAAGTGATGCTCGCCATTTGTCTGAGCGTTCAAGTTGTTCTCCCAAAGCTGGTTACTCTTGTTATCTAAGTTCAAGTAAAGGTCAAGGTCACCATCGTTATCGTAATCTACAAATACTGAACCCTCTACATTACCATTGGCATTTATACCCATGTTCTGCTTAGCAAAGGTTAGTGGACCACCAGGTGTAGTATTGTTAATGAACAAGAAACTCGTTCCACTACCATTACCTAAAAAGATATCAATATCACCATCATTATCTATGTCACCACTAGCTACACCATCAATACCTGTGGTATAACCTGAACAGTTACCCGGTGTAGGTAAAGTAGTTCCAGAAGAAGTAGCAGGCTCATGTGTTTCAACAAACACACCCGTACCAACTCCACTTTGTAGCCATATTTGGTTCTCGCTATTATCGGTCCAGAAAAGGTCGTAGTCACCATCGTTATCGAAGTCGTACAACGAAACTGCACCTTTATTGCTATTACAAGCTTCTTCGTCAAATGCAGTTGCCCCAGAAGTTACTGGGGTAAAGGTTCCGTCACCATCATTTAAAAAGAAGTCATTCTCACTTCGTTTTCTAGCAATAGCATCAATGTAACCATCATCGTTAATGTCTGTTACAGATCCGTAATCACCATCAGTTGCGCGCTGTGGTAATCCTAAAGTGCTACCTGTACTTCCTGGAGTAACGTGTGTTAAAGCGAATGATCCGCTAGGGATGATCTGGTTTTGGTAAATATCAATACCATAATTGTGGTTCTCGATAAATACATCAAGGTCACCATCATTATCATAATCAAAAAAGCCAATACCCTCGGTATTCATCCCGTTAGGTATTCCATTTGATGGGTTACGATCACCAGTACTTGATGTCCAAAGTGCAAAATCAGCTTCTTGGTTTGCGCCACCAAAACTGAATGCAGGGCTTCCACCAGGTCCATTGTTCAACCAAACCTCTACACGGCAACTACTGTTACGTACAAAGTCAGGATACCCATCATGATTAAGGTCTCCCGCAACTGCACAACGCTCCATTTCGGAGCATCCAGTAGAAACAGAATTATCCAGCCCATCTGCATGGCTGTCGGTTACATTGGTAAAACCGTAATTAGGTGGCCCTTGGTTGAAGTACATCTGCGTACGGTAGCTTCCGCCACTTTCGTCAGTATTCACTATAAGGTCAAGGTTACCATCATTGTTAAGGTCAGAAAAGGTGAACCCTCCATCTTTATCTCCTCCCAATGCAATACCCTTGCTGCCTGCCACATTGGTAAAGGCTTGCTGGGCAAAAACTGAATTGGTGAATAGGGAAAATAGAAGAACCGTCGAAACAACTAGTGTTTTGAAGCTGCGCATGTGCTTTTGGTTTGTTGTCATGATTATACCTACGTAAAAATACGTACTTACAATAGATTTTTGGCGAATATAACGCATAAATACTGTATGTACGAATAGGCAATGTATATTATCGAATGCTCGTAGTCAATTATTTTCCGTACGTATTTTAACTTAGAATCAACGCTTTATGAGTGTTTCTCCTAGGTCTCAAGACGTAACTCGCCCCTACATTGCCTCTCACCTTATACGGCATTAGGGTGGTGTAGGGTTACGTTATTGTAGGTATAATTGAAAAAAAAGTAGAAACCAAACGTAAGACCTTGAAGAACAGCCCTATAGCATTCACATATTATTGATAGTGGACACCAATACTCAGCACAGTAGTTCAGCTATTTGAGAAATACGTTTTAGTCTTATTTTGAAGCGCTTTTTACCAATAAGTAAAAAGCATTGCTTGCTATCAAAGTGATACATACCAATACGAGGCATCTCTAATTATCAAAATACTTAGTACGGCTATGGAGTTTACCATAGCATTAGATAATGAATCTTGGTTGCGTCTAGCTCTTTACAGAAGCCTTAGGTGCTGCTGCTAACAGTGCATCACTTGCCTGATCTTCGAACTGGCTGAAGTTCTTCACGAATTGGTTCGCTAGGATGTCAGCCTTTTTATCGTACGATGCTTTATCTGCCCATGTATTACGTGGGTTCAACACCTCATCTGGTACATTAGGACAAGTCTTTGGCATTTCTAAACCAAATACTGGATGCGTTTCAAATTCTACATTCGCTAGCTCGCCATTTAAGGCCGCAGTTATCATAGCACGGGTATATTTCAAGCTCATACGGCTACCAACGCCATAAGGTCCACCTGTCCAGCCAGTGTTCACTAACCATACGTTAGCTCCTGCATCTTGCATCTTCTTACTTAGCATATCGCCATAGTAAGTAGGGTGAAGCGGCATAAATGGTGCTCCAAAACAGGCAGAAAACGCTGTAACAGGCTCAGTAATACCAGCTTCTGTCCCAGCTACCTTTGCGGTATAGCCTGAAATGAAGTGGTAAGAAGCTTGCTCTGGGGTTAACTTAGATATTGGAGGCAAAACGCCGAATGCATCCGCCGTTAAGAAGAAGATATTTTTAGGTGCAGTACCTATAGAAGGCTCTGCAATATTGTCGATGTGATAGATAGGGTAGCTAACACGTGTATTCTGCGTAACGTCACAGTTTTCAAAATCCACTTCTTTAGTTCCATCCTTAAAACGGATGTTCTCTAATATAGCTCCCGGCTTGATAGCCTTATATATGTCTGGCTCTTTTTCGGCCGTTAGGTCAATACATTTAGCATAGCAACCACCCTCAAAATTGAAAACGGTTTTATCGCTCCAACCATGCTCATCGTCACCAATTAGCTTACGAGTTGGGTCAGCAGATAAAGTTGTTTTACCTGTACCGGATAATCCGAAGAACAATGCAGTATCACCATCCGCACCAATATTGGCTGAACAGTGCATGCTTAGTACATTCTTCTGGTAGGGTAAAATGAAATTCAATGAAGAGAAAATACCTTTCTTTATCTCACCAGTATATCCAGTTCCACCTACTAGAGCTATCTTTTTGGTGAAGTTCAATATAGCGAAGTTGCTTTGACGGGTACCGTCTACAGCAGGGTCTGCCATAAAACCTGGAGCACATACTACATGCCACTCTGGGTCAAAAGACTTTAGCTCCTCTTCCGTTGGGCGAAGGAACATGTTATAAACAAACATGT
Source organism: uncultured Chitinophagaceae bacterium (assembly GCA_964352775.1). GTDB lineage: Bacteria > Bacteroidota > Bacteroidia > Chitinophagales > CAIOSU01 > CAYGTK01. Next base: position 26,115 of record CAYGTK010000016.1, on the reverse strand, counting down.
TACTCCAAGGGTATTCCGTAATGAAACGGATATCCATTCTATATTCAGGATCGGCACATGCATATGCATCACGTGCATATATCTCTTTATCGTTCAAATAGTCCATCACCTTGTCGTACAAGGCATCGAATTTATCAGCTGAGAAAGGAATATTAATATCTCCCCACCAAATAGGATCAGCAGTTATCTCATCTTTAACAATGAAGCGATCTTTAGGCGAACGACCAGTAAACTCACCAGTATCTAGTGATATTGCACCACTATCAGCAAATTCTGCCATACCCTTCTGAACTGCAATTTCAGCAAGCTTTTCAGGTGATAAGTTCCAGTGTATTTTCGATGTGCCGTTCAAGCCCACTTTGGTCAAGTCTACTGACGGGATTATTGTTCCTAGGTTTTCCATAACATTAACTAGTTAAATAGGGGTACAAAGTTAACGAAATTCCCCCCTAAGCCAAGCCAATAAGAGGTGTAGAATGTGAAGAAACTACTAAGTGTAATATTGACACACAAACCTCAAAACCGCAACTATAAAGGGTTCTGAAATATCGTATTAGTATGAAGACTATGTTGGCTACACGTGCATTATTGGTGTAATCCTAAAGCATCCATCATTTTAAAGTAGATGCTGGTGTTATCGTAAATTCCACCAAAGACGTCGGAACCTGGTCCGTACGCAAATACAGGTATCAAGTCAGGGGTATGGTGGGGAGTGGTAAATCCATATTCCATATCGGTACCATCCAGCTTACCCCCATTAATGGCAAAGCCACCTGTTTCATGGTCAGCGGTTACAATTACTAAGGTGTTGCCGTCTTGCTCTGCAAAATCCAATACTGCACCAAGGGTAGCATCAAATTCTAGCATCTCTCCTATTATATAATCTGCATTATTAGCATGTCCGCCCCAATCAATTTGGCTTCCTTCTGCCATCATGAAAAAGCCTTTCTCGTTTACGGCTAGTTTTTGGGCCATAACCGGAGTAAGCTGTTTGAAGTAATCGTTTCTACCTTCATACAATGCAGGTGGCTCTTTTTCATAAGGAAAGTAGTAGGCCCTTGGTTGGGTATTCATTTTAAAGGCTTCCAAATCGGTGGCTCTGTAATGGTTGGGTAGGCTATCGGCCAAGTTTAAGCTATCACTTCTATTTAAGAAGTAGTTTCCACCACCACCTACAAACATATCTACGGCATCGCCTTTTACTAAGTCCAATGCATTAGCTTCCATCCGCTTACGCTTGGTTTGGTGGGCATAGAAGGCTGCTGGCGTAGCATGAGTAATGCTTGCTGTAGCTATTAATCCTGTAGCTAATCCTGCCTTGTGAGCAGTTTCCATTATAGTTTCTAGAACCGTGGAGTCGGGTTTAATGGCCAATGCACCATTATAGGTCTTCTCTCCACAACTAAAAGCTGTAGCTCCTGCTGCAGAATCGGTTATTAATTTATCGCTCGCCTGGCTTTTATGGAAACCAACTACAGGCATACGCTCTAAGTTCAGTCGATTACCATTGGCTATCATACCCGCCGTTATCTGACTAACGCCCATACCATCACCTATTAATAGTATGATGTTCTTTGGTTTGGGTTTCTCTTCCTTTTGGGGAAGTACATCTTGCTCATAAACCACCTTCGAACTCTTGTTACCACAAGAGAACATCACGAGGGCTACTAGTAGGTACAGCAGGTGTTTCATGTCGCTTAAGTCAGCTCGTATTGTTTACCAGGTAAGGTACGGACCAAGCCCTTCAATTCCAAATTCAAAAGGTTAGTTGCTACGGCACTTCCCGGCAGTTGCGAGCGCGATGCCAGTTCGTCTATTCTTATGTTGCCAGCATCGCGAATTACGTCTACTAACTTTTGTTCTCCGCTACTTAGTTCGGCAAAGAGTTGTTTCTGTGGAGCGGTTTTTCGCTTACTATCTATATCCCAGTTCATGGCTTTTATCAGGTCATCGGGGCTATCCATCAAGGCAGCCTTATGGGTCTTTATCAATTCATTGCAACCCACCGAATATTGGGAACCTGCATTTCCTGGTACCGCAAATACATCTCTATCATAACTATTGGCTATTTCGGCAGTAATGCGCGAGCCGCCTTTTCGTTTGGTTTCAATTACTACGGTAGCATCGGTCAACCCAGCTATCAACCTATTCCGCTTAGGGAAGTTCTCTTTCTCGAATCGGGAATTAGATAGGAAATCACTCAGCAAGCCACCATACTCTTGTAGTTCGTCTGCTGTGTTTTTATGTTGAGCGGGGTATAACGTATGTAGGCCATGACCTAAAGCAGCAAAAGTGGGCAAGCCATTTTTCAACGCTGCACGATGTGCACATATATCTATACCATAGGCCAAGCCACTTATTATAGTAATGTTAAGCGGAGCAAGAGCTGCTACCAAGTCTTCACAAAATTGCTTTCCATAAGCAGTAGCCCGGCGAGTACCTACTATACTTATAGTCCGCTGCGGGTTAAGATCTCCATTTCCTTTTTGGAATAATAATACGGGACTATCATAACAATGCTTTAGCCGGTGAGGGTAGGTCTTCTCGGTAAAAAAGTAAGTCTTGATATTATTTGCCTCAATAAATTTTATTTCTTCTTCAGCACGCTTCATTACTTCTGCACCATGTATTGCATGAGCTTTTATCTTACCTATCTGCGGTATTTTTTCCAGTTGCTTTACTGGAGTTTTAAATACCGCCTCTACCCCACCACAATAGCTTATCAAGTTTTTGGCCAGCACATCGCCTATGCCCGGCAGTTGAGTTATCGCTATTTGATACTGGAGTAGTTGCTTATCCATAGTAGGCAGAATTTCCGCCTAAACTAAAAGAGTATTCGGACAAGTAGGATAGAAAATTGAAATAAGAAAAGAAAATGATAGTCTACGGCATATACTCATTGGTATCCAACAAGCACTCATCACCAAAAAGCACCACGTCGCCCGAAGCGATGAACTGCTGAACGAATGCTGATAAATTACCCGCTCCCTCGTTTTGAAAGAACATCACACAGTCGGTGTTCAAGCAATGTGCTCCATTATTGGTATCGTGATGCGGTGATGTTATTGGTACTCCATTGTTAACCAACCCAAGCGCATGGCCCAACTCATGTACAATAGTACTCTGCTCTGTAAATGTACGTACACGGCCCAATAGACTGGTATTATTAATAACGGGTTTAAACACCGCCGTAACCGTAGTAGGTACTATGTTAACACCAATTACATTATCACGTATTTCACCTTCTTGTTCTAAAAATCCGTCTAAAAAGAGTACGAATATCGTTCCTGTAGTATCCGTATTCTCAATAGTACGAAACTGATCAGCTAAGTTTAATATTTCATCTATCGTATAGCTGTTATCATTCTGATCAGGAATGGGAGTTGCATCGCTCAAGCTATTAGGGATGTTAACTGTAACGGGCTTTGAGCTATTAGCGAATAAGGCTTCAATGTTACCCTTAGTTATCACCCACGGATTACCCAGAGTAACATCTGCAAACGATGGTGGGGCTGCTGGTTCATAAGCCACTTCTACTACTATTTCATTCACCACACTGTAAAAGCGTTCAAGCTCTGACGGTAGCGGCTCCATAGGTTGCTCATCTTCCTTACAAGCAGAAATGAAGGTTAACAAAAAAAATAGTGAGGCATATAGCGAGTAGCGAAGCATAGTACTTTATTATATCAACTCAAATATAGCAACCTTTCGTGTTTGCCCCCGTATATAAGTGCATACCACGCTGAAATATCAACTATAGATATGAGGCATTTTATTCTACTTACTTTTTCTACGCTAGGGCTGCTAATAGCAGCTTACAGCCCCACATTTGCTACTGGTAACGATACTACTGTAGCCCACAAACCTTCCATTCACCTACTCCCTTTTATTCACGATATAAAGCCGCTGATGGAGGTGCAACCTATTACCTTATTAGAAGATGATAGATCGCAGAACAGCATTTCTACCTTTTGTGGTGATGTGCAGAATATAGTAGCACTAATGGGGGAAGATATAAGATTGGTAGCCCAAGAAAAACAGTTGCGCGAGTCAGCCATTGGTGCGCGTGAATACTGGAGCGTGTCAACAACCGTAGAAGGGATGCAACCTGGTGAGCTATTTTACAGCGAACGTAAAAGTCCACCACAATGGTACTTGGTATTGAAAATGGATGAATTTCCCGGAGAATATACTGCAGGCAATGCTTATCAAGAGCATAGCGCGATGTTGGGCAGTTGCCTTGGTTCAGAGTGGGTAATGGAGGAGACCAAAACCCAATTTGGCACCACCATGAAATTCTACCACATGAACGATGACCCCGTGGTAAGCAACCAAAGCTACATCACGCTACTACTAAAGGGTAGTAATGTTAGCTTGATGGTAAGCCAGCCTTTGCAAGAAGAAGTCTTAAGTCAATACTAAACACTTTTAAGAAAGATCTTATTACAACTTAGCTAGTTTATCGCTTTTGAAATAAACGTAAAAGCTTAGAATAATGGCCGCTGAAGAAAATAAGGTCATTATCGTTCCAGGCATAAAGTGTACGAAGCCACCCAGGTCTAGAAATAGAAAATAGCCTAGATCTAACAAACCACCAACTATTGCCGCCAGAAAGATGGCGTTCTTGTTGTGCTTCCATACCCATATGCTACATATAAGAGTAACTACGCCGCCCCAAAACAAGTTAAATCCATGCTGACCTAATATTGCTCCTAGCGCATCTGGGTAATCCATTTGCAAGCCTGCAGAGTCTACAGCATCAGCAATTCCACCTATAGCAGAGGATATATTACCTGTTACTATAAAATTGATGGTCATTACACCAGCAAAAGTGTGTACTGCTCCCCAAATAAACCATAGTACCGCTGATATTTTTAGTAAGTTCTTCATTGTGTTGTGTTTAGTTATTGTCAGTATTTAAGGCTATTTCAAATACGTTTATCTGCTCTTTTAATGAGGCATGTAGCTCGTCATTAACCAGCTCCCCTTCTTTAAAATTCTTGAAGTAAGAAGGCAAAGAGAAACTAGCTACTACTTTACCGCCAAAGTGTGGTAGTAGGTCTTTCGATACTCGTAGCACATTAGCTCCACCGCGTCCACCAGGTGATGCAGCCATCAGTAGCATAGGTTTGTGCTTCCAAATATTTTGATCGATGCGCGAAAGCCAATCAAACAGATTCTTGAATGCCGTGGTGAACAGTCCATTATATTCCGCCATGGAGATAACTAACCCATCCGACAAAGTTATCAACTCATTGAACCGCAACGCATTTTCTGGAATACCTGCCTCCTTTTCCAAATCGGGACTGTATAGTGGCAGTTCATAGTCATTCATATCAACCTCCTGAACCTGAACACCAGTCAGCTTATTAGCCACATAAGCAACAAATACCTTGTTGATAGATGTGCTACTATTACTGGCACCAAAGGCCACTATTTTTTTCATAACACAAGAATAGCCCGTAGCACGTGCCTATGCATTAACCTAGATTAAGAAAGGGAGCTTAGCGCTTCTCCAGCTTTTGACCTTTTAGCTTACTTAAAGCCTCTGGCGTAACGCCTAAATAGGAGGCTATCATGCGCTGCGGAACGCGCTGTAATATATCGGGATAGGTTTTTACAAAGTGCTCGTATCGCTCGATAGCACTGGCACTCATCAACATGATAACTCGTTTTTGTAGTACTCCCAAGCGCTTTATAATTGATACTATTCCCTTTTCTTTCGTAGGATCTTTCTCCTTCACTTGTAGCTCAGTATCCTCTAAAGCATCAATAAACAAGTCAGAAGGCTCATCTGCCGAGCAGGCGTCTGCCATTACCCAGCCTTCAGGCGCAAACATAAAAATGTGTTCCCTACCCTTAGCATCAATAGCATAACTACGCAATAACCCACTCTTAACTACATAAATTTTCGAACGTAAGGTACCTGCCTTTTGCAGCATATCTCCCCTTTTTACGGTGATAGTTTTTGGCAAAAAAGTGGTTTCCTTCATGGTAATTGCGCTAATAGATGCACAATATAAACAGCCTGCCGCTGAAATGGAAAGAGATGTTGAGCTATAATGTGCTTATAAACTGATGACCCTTAATACTTAAGCGGACCTTCTTCGTCCTCTTGCTTAACTATCAAAATAGCTAAATGCTATACCAAAAATAGCTGCCACTAACCAGCTTATCACTATATTTCTATTATTCCTATTCACGTCTTTAACCAACTGATTATGCCTTTGATGGCCTATTTCGGTGAACTTATAGACTGGGAATAATACGTTGGCATTCAACCAGAAGTTTGCACTTTCTACTTCATCACAGTCGACCAAGCCTTTTTCACAGAGTTCCCTTCTAATTCGTTTGATCTCCGTTCTGTCCCAAGAAGAACCAAATAGAAAAACCAGTGGAATGAACCAAAGTGCTATTCCAATAAACTCAAAAATATCAGATAAAGGCATTGGCAATAATCATCTGAATTAATTGCACCTTAATACTTAAATGTACCTTCTTCGTCCTCTTCCTTAATCACCAACTTCTCCTCAAACATATGCGGGTAATGCTTACGAAGCGTTTCAATGAAGTACTCACGAGGGATGTCGTTGAATAGGCCGTGATCGTGAACGTACTCCATAAATTGAGAACCATCGGCGCTAAAGGGTTGGAAGATAGAATCTTCTTCACCATTAAATTCTAGTGGAGCTACGCCCATTTTTTCGCAGAGGCCTTTATTGAATGCGGGAGTGGCTTTTACCCATTTACCATCTAGGTATAGCTCCGTAAATCCGTGGAAGGCGAAGATGTCGCTACGCAAGGCGGCGGTCAGTTTTTCTGAGGTGAAGTGATTTTTTACATCGGCAAAGCCAAAGCGGCTGGGGATACCTAGAGCGCGAGCGGTGGCGGCTAGTAAGTTGGCCTTTTCTACACAGTATCCGCTACCGCGTGCCAACATCGTACTGGCTTTCAGTCCTTCTTCACTTAAGTCTATATGATAAGGATCGTACCTAAATCCATCGCGAATGGCATAGTATAGTTTAATGGCTTGCTGCTTCGGGTCGGCCTCGGTGCCTACCACTTGCTTGGCGTAGGCCATTACTTCGGGGTGGTCGCTATCTACAAATTTAGTGGGCTGTAGTGTTTCGGTAAAGTCTTCCATATGGTGGGTTAACAGCTTAGCTGGGCGTAAGTTCTTCAAAGTAACCTGTCTCTAGGTTCTTCATTACGTTGTTGTATTTAAAATAGCGACCGTTCATTACAATGTATACGCCGTGGGGTAGCGTTTGTACAAAGGCCAAGGCACTCCCCAAGTTGAAGAACCCATCAGAACTACCAAACTTGTAGGGTATCAATGCACCAGTAAGCACCACCGTTTTTTCCAATTCGTACTTGGCAATAACGCTTGCTGTTTCTACCATGGTATCGGTGCCGTGAGTTACTAGCACGTGGGTTTCTGTACATTTCTGACAGTTCAAGGCTATCAGATGACGATCTTCTGGCGTCATCTCTAAGCTGTCTATCATCATTAGCGTTCGCACATTAATGTCGAGCGTACTGCGACCCAGCTTGAACATTTCGGGTAGGTGGCTATCCTTAAAGTATAGCTTACCACGAATTTCGTCGTATTCTTTATCAAAAGTTCCGCCTGTAACAAATACCCGTATGGCCATCGCAATTACCGTTTGCCCACAAATTTAAGAAGAAAGCTAGGGTAGATAACGGATGTGGATGATTAATTGGGTAATTATCAATTAGCAATGACCAATTGCAGTCAAGCGACACACTGCATGCAGCGTAGCGGAATAGTCGAAGAGTGCAGTGCTGGGGAGGGAGTTGTGTTCTTCGCGCGGCACCGCAGCCTTCGAGTTCCTCTGACTGACCTGCGTTATTTTACCTTTTAACCGTCATTCCGTTGTAGAACGGAATCTCACGCACCACACATCACGCTCCACACGTCTTTCATACGCCAGATCCTGAACAGATTTCAGGATGACGGTGTGTATATGAGAGCGTACGTTTTTTTGGCAGTTACTACTACTACCGACTACCAAGCATAAACTATCAATTACTCGATATTTAGACCTATCTAAAAATATGACTAGACACATTTAATTATTACCTTTGTACTATGGCGCACGACCATATACATCAACATCATAGTCACCACGTACACGATCATGGCCATCATGTAACTGGCAACCTGCGCTTTGCCTTCTTCCTTAACTTGTTCTTTACTATACTAGAAATAGTGGGCGGCATACTCACCAACTCGGTGGCTATTCTTTCCGATGCAGTTCACGATCTGGGTGATACCATTGCCATTGGCCTGTCGTGGTATTTCGAGAATTATAGTAAGAAAGAAAGCACCCCTACTTATACTTATGGCTTTGCTAGGTTCAGCCTAGTATCTGCCTTGTTGAACGCTACAATATTGTTGCTGGGGTCGGGCTTTATTATTGTAAAGGCAATACCGCGATTGATGAACCCCGAAGAGGTACACACCACGGGCATGATAGGTTTTGCTATTATAGGTGTGATAGCCAATGGCATAGCCGTGCTACGGGTTAGCAAGGGTTCATCGCTTAATCAGCGGATGGTATATCTGCACCTGATGGAAGATGTGCTGGGCTGGATTGCCGTGCTGGTAGGTAGTATTATCATCTACTTTACGGGCTGGTTGATAATTGATGCTTTGCTGAGTATTGCCATTGCCACGTGGGTGTTATTCAATGCACAAAAGAACTTGCGAGCTACCTTAAAAGTAATGCTGCAAAGTACTCCTGAAAATATTGACTTAGGTGCAATGGAGCGCGACCTATTAGCCCTGCCTAGAGTTACCGAGATACACGACATACATACTTGGTCGCTAGATGGTAATTACCATGTGCTAAGCCTACATATAGTGGTGGAAGACGGCACCGAGCAGCAGCAGATAACCGATGTGAAATGCAAGGCACGGGGTATTATCCAAAAGATGGGTATTAGCCACGAAACCATTCAAGTAGATTTTGTGAGTGAAGATTGTGAGTTTGAGGAATGCGTAAATGAAGAAGTGTGATGTTGGAGATGTTTGAAGATAACGTACTTTGGGCATTCTCCTTAACCTTGTTCGCAGGGTTGTCTACTGGTATAGGTAGCGGTATCGCCTTTTTTGCGAAGCGAGATAATACTAAGATGCTAGCCGTAGCCATGGGCTTCAGCGCGGGGGTAATGATATACGTATCGTTCGTAGAGATATTCGTAAAAGCCAAAGATGCGCTTAGTGCAGAACTGGGCGAAACGCAAGGTGCACTTTTCACGGTATTATCCTTTTTCGGCGGTATATTTTTAATCGGTTTGATAGATAAGTTCATCCCCGATTTTGAAAATCCCCACGAGCTAGACAAAATAGACCACCTAGAAGAACAAGGTCCCGCAAGTAAAAAGGCTAGTAACGAAAAACTGATGCGCGTGGGTATTTTCACCGCATTAGCACTAGCTATTCACAACTTCCCAGAGGGGATGGCCACTTTTATAAGTGCGCTGAAAGATCCTGAACTGGGTGTATCAATTGCTATCGCCATTGCCATTCACAACATACCAGAAGGTATGGCAGTAAGCATACCTATCTACTACGCCACGGGCGAAAAGAAGAAAGCCTTCGTATACTCTTTCCTTAGCGGATTGGCTGAACCAGTAGGGGCCATCATCGGCTACGTAGTACTGTTCCAATACATGAACGACATCGCCTTTGGTGTCATCTTCGGCATGATCGCGGGTATTATGGTCTTCATCTCCCTCGATCAACTATTACCCGGCGCCGAAAAATACGGCGAGCACCACTTAAGCATCTACGGCCTCATCGCAGGCATGGGAGTTATGGCCGGTAGTTTGTTGTTGTTTTAGTAGCTCTTCGAGGAAACTGTTGCTAATGAGGGGGGGTATTTCTAAGTGTCATTTCCTACTTTTTGGTTACAACAAGTTTAGCTTAAAGATATTAATCACCTTTATCAAACTGGTCTATAATGAAAACTAGTTTGAGAGACTTTTCCCAATCGCCCCCATTAAAACGAGACCAACCTATACAGTTGGATAATATCTCATTATCGTAGAAAAATGCCCACTTGTACTCTTGACCAGTATTGTTGGCAATGTCTGCAGGATTATTACTGTAAATGCTACTTAATTTACCCTTATCGTATGTAAACACCTTAATGCTATACTTTGCTACTTGAATTTTGCCATATATCGATGACTTCTCAAGATGGCGTATCGCCCTTATCGTATCAAAATAACCTTCATTCGTATAACTGTACCAAAAGGTATCGATATATGGCATCCAATCCCTATTATGTTCTACCAGTACATCTACATTACCATCTTCTCCGTAATGGACTTCGTGCCTAGACCTGGGAAACCTTCTCACAATAAGAGTATCTCTACGCATTTCTCTCAATGTATCACCCGGTAGGTAGGTTACTACTCTGTAGTGCTTTATTTTCGGATACTGCTCTAAATTTGTACGTGAATACATATCATCCAAAACAGTGTCTCTGGTATACAAGTCCATGAAGTAACACTTTTCCCACTTTTGTTTTTTGGTCAGATAAACGTGCCTCGCCACTTCAACGTGATGACACTCTTGAGTATTCAGCCATTGTGTGATAAACACTTGTATGCCTTGTCCTTTAACGGGAAAGAGGTACGCAAAGAACAAGGCAAGTGTTAAGTATATTTTCACGATGTTAATATAGCTTAAACCAGCTAATTGTAAGTAAAATTGCTATTGTGTAGCGGGTAGCGCTGCGATAAAGGTTCTAACCTCCTACCTCTATCCCCTTCTCCTTCATAAACTTTTGCTCTGCGGTTATTATGGCGTTTAACTGCTCATCGGGTAAGGGTTCTAGCTGATTGTTGATGAACACCTCTTTTATAAAGGCAATATTATCTTCACTACCCACATCATCACCTCCCGACTTAGTATAGTGTTCTTGTATTTGCAGTACTACTTTGGTGGTTTCTACATCCAACTCTATACGTTTCTTCTTCTCTATCAATTCAAATACTTCTTCTACATCACGAGCTACATCATAGGTGGGTGTAGTACCGTCATCGCCCCAAGCCTTTTCGCTCATCGCATCTTCCATGCTCATGCTCTCGCCCGATTCGGGATCGTATATCAACTCATCGTTAAGGTCATCCAATTTGGGTTCTTCGCTATTACCCTTCTTACTGATGAGGAATAGCAAAAGAAGCAGCACCCCTACCCCAATAAGCACATATAAAACGGTCATTTCCTTCTATTTTAGCTTCAAATATAAATGCTTCCTTAAAATATGGAGATATACCTTATTCGCCACGGGCAAACAGACTATAATAAAAAGCGGATAATACAGGGCCGTGGTATCAATTCAGAACTGAATGAAACGGGGCATGAACAGGCTAAGGCTTTCCATACCCATTATAAGCATGTAGACTTTCACACCGTATTTACCAGCACGCTTACCCGCACCCAGCAAACTGTAGCTCCATTCGTACAGTCGGGTTACGAGACTACAGCCCATGCAGGTTTGGATGAAATAGATTGGGGAATACACGAGGGTAAAGCTGGCAATCCCGAACTAGCCAATGATTATCAACGGCTGACCACTGCTTGGAAGCAAGGTAACTTAGAAGAACGCATTAGTGGCGGTGAAAGCCCATTGGAGTTACAAGCCCGCCAGCTAGACTTTGTAGAGAACACTTTATTAGCCCTTGAAGGTAAGCGAATACTTATCTGTAGTCACGGTAGGGCTATGCGATCGCTATTGTGTACCTTGACCAAAACACCTCTTAGCCAGATGGATGAGTTTGAACACTACAACACCTGCCTATACCTTATTGGTTATGAAAATGGGGGATTTAGCATCAAACTGGCAAATTCAACAGACCACTTGGAACGCATGAGTACATAATAATGTTGCAGAGTTGATAGGTTTATTTGCTTTTCTGCAGTAGATCTATGAATTTTAAACATAATTCAGCAACTGTTAAGAACATACATACAAACCATCTATACATGAAACGTATTTTATTTACTCTTATACCCTTGTGCTTAGTCTTTGTAGTAAAGGCGCAAACCCTTTCTCCACAAGTAATTTCAACCGCAGGAGACTACTTTGAAGTACCAGGAGTTGGTTCCCTTTCGTGGACCTTGGGTGAGCCAGTTGTAGAAACCTTTACCGGAACGGCTGGTAATGTCATATTAACGCAAGGTTTCCAACAGCCAGAAGATTTCGGTGTGGGTATTACAGAGGTGAAGGCAGGCAACCTATTTGCTAATCTTTATCCTAACCCTACTTTGAATGATGTAACGCTAGACCTTACTTACGACCAAACGGCTATTTTAGAACTTCAGATAGTTGACCTATTAGGTCGTGTACTTTATGAAGCTGAGCTAGATGTAGTTACTGGGCAGATGAAAAGTTTTAACCTTGACATCAGCAGCTTAGTAGCAGGTATGTACCTAGTACGTGTGACCGACAATGGTCAAGTAGTAGATACTTATCGCGTGCAAAAGGCAACTCGCTAGTAGGTTAACGCTTACAAGCTACAACTGCTTACCTACCTAGGTTTGCAGATAAACTTGATTTTCATTTCGCTTACTGCTACTTTGAGCAGTACAATTTTAAACCGATCAAATCATCGATCATGAAAAAGATCCTAGGATTAATCCTTTCTACCTTCATCGTTTTGAGCAGTCTTTACGCTCAAGTTCCTTCAGGTATTAAATACCAAGCGGTAGCCCGCGATGCCAGTGGAGCTATATTGCCTAACCAAAGTGTGAACATACGTTTAAGCATTTTGAGTGGCCCAGGTGGTAACCCTGCCTATGTTGAAGCGCACAAAGTAGGTACTAACGATTTTGGATTGTTCAGCGTAGACTTAGGTCGCGGTGTTCCATTAACAGGTGATTTTGACCTTGTGCCTTGGGCAAATGCCAACATGTGGCTGAAGGTAGAATTTGACCCACAAGGAGGTAGCAACTATACACCAATGGGTGAGTCGGAGCTACTGACAGTACCTTATGCTATGTATGCTAAAGGAGTGGATGTAAGCCTACTAGGTGATACTAGCCAAACAAATGAGACTATTACTGATGTAATATTTGACCCTACAACTAATGAATTGACCGTTACGGAGTCTGGTACATTTCACGTAACTACTATTGACTTCCGCGCGGATGACCTTTCTGACAACACCTTATCAGAACTAGGTGATGTTAACCTAGCTGCAGCTCCTGCTACTGACCAAATATTACGTTGGAACGGTATAGAGTGGATAGCTTCTGATGATGAAACTAATGATCAGACTATCGCCATTATTAACAATGTATTGAATATTTCAGATGGTAACTCAGTAGACCTTTCACCATATTTAGATAATACTGATGCACAAGTATTGGGTTATGATGCTGTCACTAACACCCTTACACTTAGTAACGGTGGTGCCATTGACCTTACTGACCTAAGCGTGGATGCTTACAATCAAGGTATTTCTTATAACCCTACTAATGATGAGTTGACAATAGTAGATGGTGGTGGTAACATCATTGTTGACCTTACTCCTCTTCGCGACGATGCTGATGCTGACCCGATGAATGAGAACAACCAATCATTCAACTTCAACCCAAGTAACAACGAATTGACCATTACTGATGCAGGTGCATCTTTAACAGTTGACCTTACGCAGTTATCTGCAGCAGCATTTAACACAGGTTTAGGCTTCAACCCTACTACTGGCGAGTTGACTGTAACTGATGGCGGTACTTCTTATACTGTTGACCTTACTCAATTAACTACTGGTGGATTTAACACGGGTATGACATTTGATAACGGTACTAACACATTAACTATAGTAGATAACGGAAGTTCTATAAACGTGAACTTGGCTGACCTTATCGATGATGCCGATGCTGACCCAACTAATGAGTACAACAGCGGCGTACTTTTCGACCCTTCTACTAATGTATTAACCATTACTGATGGTGGTGGTGCTATTCCAGTTAACTTGAACGACCTAGTAACTGATGCTTATAATACCAATGCTAGTTTCGATCCATTGAACAATAGCCTTACCATTACAGATGCGGGTAGCTCATTGGTTGTGAACTTAGACGACTTAGTTACTGATGCATATAATACCAACTTCACCTTCAACACTGCTACTAGCGAGTTGACTATAGTTGACGGTGGTGCTCCTTTTGTTGTTGACCTTTCTGACTTGATAGATGATGCTGATGCTGACCCTACTAACGAGATACAAGCATTGAACTACGACCAGAACTCTGGCGTATTGAGCTTGAGCGGAAGTGGAGCTACGGTTAACCTATCTTCTTTAACAGGTACTGATGAGCAAGACCTTAGCGCTAACCAAGTAGGTAGCAGCGTTACTATTGATATAACTAATGGTAACAGTGCCACTTTTGGTATTGATGATGCTGATGCTGACCCAGTGAATGAGTTGCAAGATGTGTCACTAAATGGTAACACACTTGGATTATCTAACAGTGCTGCAACTATCGATCTTACTCCTTACTTAGATGATACGGATGAGCAAAACTTAAGCACCTTCCCTACTGGTACTGATGTAACGGTTAACATCACTAACGGTGCTGGTGTTACTTTCAGCGTAGCGGATAATGATAATGATGCAACTAATGAGTTGGTAACTAACTTCAACTTAAACGGTTCTGACTTGGAACTAACCGATGCTTCTGGTACTAAAACAGTAAGCCTTGCTAGCCTATCTGATGCCGATGGTGACCCAACAAATGAGTTGATCACTAGCTTTGCACTAAACGGTACTGATCTAGAGATTACAGATGCTTCTGGTACTAAGTCGGTTAGCCTTTCGTCTTTAGCTGATAATGATGCTGACCCGACTAATGAGTTATTGAACAGCGCTACCTTGAACGGTACTGACTTAGAGTTGACTGATGCAGGTGGTACTACTACAGTAAGCCTTGCAAGCCTTAGTGATGCTGACGCTGACCCAACTAACGAGTTACAAGATCTTGATCTAGCTGGTAACACTTTAAGCTTAACTAGCGATGCTACTCCTGTTGACCTTACTGCTTACTTAGATAACACAGATGCTCAGGATCTAGCTTTAACTGGAAATACCTTAAGCTTAACTAATGATGCATCTACAGTAGACTTAAGTGGTTACTTAGATAACACAGATAATCAAGATCTTTCATTAACTGGAAACATCCTAAGCCTAACTAACGACGGTACTAGTGTTGACCTTTCTGCTTTCTTAGACAATACTGATAACCAAGATCTTGGTAACACAGTATCTGGTACCGATGTAACTGTAAGCATTACTGGTGGTACGTCTACTACCTTCAGTGTAGCTGATAATGATAACAGCGCAAGCAATGAGCTTCAAACACTTTCTCAGTCAGGTACCACGGTATCGTTAAGTTCAGGTGGTGGTTCTGTAACTGTTGACCCTAGTGTTACCAATGAGTTACAAACTATCTCTCAGTCGGGTACTACAGTAACCTTATCTAACAGTGGTGGTTCGGTAACCGTTGATCCAAGCGTAACAAACGAGCTACAAGATCTTACTTACAGTGGTAACACACTAGGTATAGTTGGTGGTAACAGCGTTACCTTGAACACCATTAACAACTTAGCTGGTACTCCTACTTACACCATGTACTACAACGGTTCTGCATGGGTACAGAGTGGAACTATCCGTAACAACGGAACTAACGCTGCCATTGGTGGTGCGGTAGATAACAACTTCAAGTTGCGTATTTACGGTAAGGTTCGCTCTAACGGAGTTAACGAAACTTCTGATGCACGCTTTAAAGAGAACGTTATTACCATTGACGATGCCTTGAAAATGGTAATGGAAATGCGTGGTGTAACTTACGATTGGAAATTGAATGAGTTCCCTAACAAAGGCTTTGAAGAAGGCGAGCAAGTAGGTGTTATAGCTCAAGAAATTGAGAAAGTACTACCTCAAGTAGTAGAAGTAGATGAAGAAGGATACCGTTCAGTAGAGTACAGTCACATTGTACCAGTATTGATCGAAGCCATCAAGCAGCAGCAAGCACTTATCGCTGAATTACAAGCACAGAACACTGCAAGCGCAGATGCCAATGTAGAATTGGAAGAGCGCTTAAACAACATGGAGAAAAGCCTAAGCTACTTGATATACACCCTAGCTCAAGAAAACGACCTAGAGTTCATCTCTGGTAAGTAATCAGCTAATAGAATTAATTGATAAAGGGCGCTGAGTTTTCAGCGCCCTTTTTTTATGTTATAGAAGAAACCCTCTTTACATTTAACAGGCAGTATCGTATATTCATATTATGAAATACCTACTCTTGAAATACGGACTTACCTTTAGTACCCTCCTACTTACTTCAATGTTGTTAAATGCCCAAGCACCTACTATTCAGTTTATTGGGGATAGTACGCAGTACTCCTATTTAGGTGAATCTTATGTAGATTTGGGAGCAACCGCTAGCGACAGTATTGATGGTGTGTTAACAGGTAGCATCACCTTTCAAAGCAATGTAGACACCTCCGCCAGAGGGATATATCAAGTAGACTATGAAGTGACCAATTCTCGGGGCATTAGTGCTAGCACTACCAAACGTGTAATTGTCACTACAGAGCCCGATGCTGATTTCTATTTCACAATTGGTAATTCTTCGTCTGATTCCATTAAATTCGATCTTACCGAAGCGTGCCTCTACAATCCCACAGAATGGCTTTGGGAAATAAATGGAGATACCGTTTCCTTTTTACCAAACCCAACCGTTACCGTAGTAGCACAAGCTAGCTACAACATCTGCCTAACAGCAACAAGCCTTTATAACCGCCCTCCTTTCAATAAGCCAGCTGGCAAAGTGTGTAAGCTTCCAAGTTCTATTAGGGAAGAAAGCACACCCTCAGTGATAAGGATAAACAGTGATGAGGCTTCAAACACCTATACCATAATGTGGCCACAAGAGCTTAAGGAAGTAAAAATGAATTTGTCAAATCTAAGCGGAAGACAGGTAAAGGATATAGAAATTGACAACAACTCCGCCCACCTGAACACTGCCCTTTTACCTGATGCCATGTATATTATTCAAGTGATGCATTCCAAAGGGAGAATTACTCAACTTTTGCAGATACGATAAAGAAAGTGCTAAGCTCTAATAGTTTTTATCTATTGACTGGATGCAAATTCATAACAGCTACTAACCTTTTTTAGATCAACAGACTCAGTCGTTTACTCCTTAACCGCCCTAACACACCTACACCCCACATGCGGCATGCCCGTATCGGGCGCACCAGGCATTCGTGCCGATACCCGATAGCTTGCGCAGTATACATCGTTGCAGAGGTATGATCCGCCACGCTGAACTCGTTTTGGCGTGTAGGGGTCGCGTTCATCAAAGCTTTGGTTGGGGCCAATGGGGTTTGTCTGGGGGCTTTGTTGAGCGGCCATTTCATAATACTTGCTATGGTACCAATCGCTACACCATTCCCATATATTACCCGCCATATCGTATAGACCAAAGCCATTTGGTTCAAACGACTTTACAGGCGCAGTAGTTAAGTAACCATCTGCCGCAATATTCTCATAGGGAAAATCACCCTGCCAAGAGTTGGCCTTGTATCCATTCTGGTTAATATGCTCATTTCCCCAAGGGTAGGTATTGTCGGTCAGTCGTCCACGGGCGGCCCACTCCCACTCTGCTTCCGTGGGTAGTCTACCACCACGCCATTTACAATAGGCTGCAGCATCGTACCAACAGATATGCACCGCTGGATGATCGGCTTTGCGTTCAATAGAAGATGCTGGTCCATCAGGTTGCTTCCAATTAGCATTGGGCTGCCAAGCCCACCATTGAAAGTAACTATCCAAATTCACCGGCCCATCGGTAGGCTGAAACACCATCGACCCTGCCACAAAAACACTATCTGGGGGTTTTGGAGTACCAGGTGGAAGTTGATCACGTATCTCTTCCCAAGTGGGTATGCGCTCGGCAATGGTTTTATAACCGGTGGCCTCCACAAATTCCCTAAATTGAGCATTGGTAACCTCATGAGCATCCATCCAGAAAGAGTCTACCTGCACCAAGTGTTTCGGGAACTCATCGGCCCTAGCCAATTTACCCGTTCCGCCCATGCTGTAAGTACCACTAGGTATAATTACCATACCACTATTGCCCTTGTTACTACCTACAGTAATAGTATCGTTCGGAGTTACTTTAGGAGTTCTCTCTGGCTGGGTGTAATGCTGATGCTCCTCATGCTGATGAGCATTGCACGCCACCAATAGGGTCAGCAACAAAAAAGCTATGGTACATCGTGTAAACAGCAAGCTTAAAGATGAATTAAATCGATGGAAAGAAAAAGAAAGTTGGAAAGTACCAGAAGCATGGCCTTAGCTGACGCGTCAATAGATGCTGTTTTTAGGTATCCTCGTCTGAAGAAGAGGATGAGTTGGGGTTACAGAATAATAGTGGGACTTGCTAAACCTATATACTGCTACTAATTTGATTAAAATGACAAGTTTTACATTGATTTCTAATTAGTCAAATCGCGCTAAACAGCAACCTGCTATTTTGATACACTAGCTACCTCGATGTGCCATTCTTTTTTTCCAAGAAAATATGATAAACTGCGGTTATGATTAATGCCAACAAACCAGAGAACATTAAATCACGATGAAGTCCAGTGCGACTCCAACCATAGTTAGTAAAATCGTTACCACTAAGTTGCATACGTTGATAGAAGGTCCAAGGAAACCCGACTTCAAGGTTGTTTATGTCATCGTAGTGCAGGAACAACGAAAAAACAGCCGACAACATAAACACTATAATGAATAAAAAAACAAATGTCTTTATATTTTTCATTTTTTTTCGCTGTAGCTTTCAGCAACACCTTTAGTAGGCAAATTAATTGCTTCTGTTGCACTTGATGTAAAAACTATCTCCCCCGCTGTCGCCAGTCTACGACTGGTGACTAAAGGACCAGCCAGTTTGTAACTGGCGATAGGTAGTAAGTTAGCAAATTCAAGTAACTCCGTACCTGTAAGTTCACGGGTTTAACAGACACGTCAATAAACGTGGTGCTTTGGCACCCTCGTCTGAAGAAGAGGATGAGTTGGGGGGGGGTGCGAATATCAAAGGGAGGAGGATAAAATATATAGAAACGCTTGGCTAAATGAACCATTACGCTTTCTGATATTATCCTCTAAGTTTGAAAAGTACCCGGAGCGGGGGTCGAACCCGCACGGACATTACTGCCCACAGGATTTTAAGTCCTGCGTGTCTACCAGTTCCACCATCCGGGCAACTCAGGCACTGGTGGCCTGATAAAAAGAGCGAGAGACGAGATTCGAACTCG
>CAYGTK010000016.1:0-6738 GCA_964352775.1 uncultured Chitinophagaceae bacterium | reverse complement strand
ACCCCAACCTTGGCAAGGTTGTGCTCTACCAGCTGAGCTACTCTCGCTTATTTCGGCTAAAAAGCCATTTGAAAGAACGTTCCCCCTAAAGGGATGGCAAATATAAGCATTCTACTTATTTGCGTGCAACACTATCCCGTATTATTTTATGCTCCTCATCAATTCTTTCAGTTCATTGAGTTTGAGCAATGCTTCCACCGGTGTTAGCGTGTTCACATCCAGCGAATCCAGTAGCTTTTTCATGTCTCCAAAGTGCGGGTCATCTACCTGAAAGATGTTCAATTGGTAATTGGGTACGGACATGCTTTTAACTGTATCAGCTATATCATCAGCTATACTTTTCTGCTCTAGTTCTTTCAGTATTTCTTTGGCGCGGTTCACCAGCGGCTTAGGCATGCCTGCCATTTGTGCCACGTGTATACCAAAGCTGTGGTGGCTGCCACCTTTCTCTAGTTTCCTTAAAAATATCACTTTCTGCCCTACTTCTTTAGTAGCTACATTGTAGTTCTGAATGCGGTGGAATTTATTCGCCAGCTCGTTCAGTTCATGATAGTGCGTAGCGAACAAGGTTTTAGGCTGCGCCTTACCATTGTTATGCAGGTACTCAGCAATAGACCAGGCAATGGAAATACCATCGTAAGTACTAGTACCACGGCCTATCTCATCCAGCAGTATCAGACTTTTATCGGAGATATTATTAACGATACTGGCCGTCTCGTTCATCTCTACCATAAAGGTAGATTCGCCCGACGAAATATTGTCTGACGCCCCTACCCTAGTGAATATCTTATCGGTAATACCCAGTTTAGCCGATGTAGCGGGCACAAAGCTGCCGATCTGCGCCATTAGGCATATCAATGCCGTTTGCCGTAGCAGGGCCGATTTACCTGCCATGTTAGGTCCAGTAATAATGATTATCTGTTGCTCCTCTGTATCTAACTGTATATCGTTGGGGATGTAATCGTTAGTGGTAGGCAGTTGTTGCTCAATAACTGGGTGGCGACCTTCCTTTATCTCTATGCTATTATCCTCCACCAATTGCGGTCTCCGATAATTGTATCGCTGCGCGGAATGTGCGAACGACAGCAAGCAATCTATCGTTGCCACCAATTGCGCATTGCTCTGCACAGGTCGTATATGCTCTTGGGCAAAAGCCACCAACTTTTGAAACAACTCAGCCTCTAATGCCAGCACCTTGTCTTCTGCCCCTAGTATCTTTTCTTCGGCTTGCTTTAACTCGTCGGTTATATATCGCTCGGCATTTACCAGCGTCTGTTTTCGTACCCATTCTTCTGGCACTTTATCCTTGTGTGTGTTGCGTACTTCTAGGTAATACCCGAACACATTATTGAACCCAACCTTTAAAGAAGTAATGCCCGTGCGCTCCATCTCCCGCTGCTGTATACCTGCTATGTAGCTCTTGCTAGAATTGATAATAGTACGCAACTCATCCAAGTCTGGCGAAATACCATCACGCATCACGTGGCCTTTTACTAAAGCTACTGGCGGCTCATCACTCAGCTCATCAGCTATCCTATCGCGAAGCGTAGCACATAGATCAATGCGCTCACCTATTAGCTGTAAATGCTTATCATCGTTTTGTAAGCAGGCCTCCTTAATAGGTTCTAGTGCTGCCAGTCCACGTTGTAATTGGCGCAGTTCCCTAGGGTTAATACGGCCCATGGGCACTTTCGATATCAATCGCTCTAAGTCGCCTATTTGTTTTACTTGGCCTTGTAGTAATTGATACAAGTCGGGCGACTTTATCAACGCCTCTACTACCGATTGTCGGGCCAATATCTTATCCGCATCTACTAATGGCAACACTATCCAGCGCTTGAGCATGCGCGCGCCCATTGGGGAGCTGGTATGGTCTATGGTTTCCAATAACGATGCACCGTGTGCGCTATCTACCAATTCCAAGTTTCTGATAGTAAAGCGATCGAGCCAAACATACTCCTCTCGCTGTAATCGCGATAAAGTAGAAATATGCTGAAGATCGGGATGCTGGGTTTCTTTCAGATAATGAAGAATAGCACCCGATGCCGTAACACCAGCACGCAATTCTTCCACCCCAAATCCTTTTAAAGAAGTGGTACCAAAGTGGCGCGTAAGGGTTTCGTAACTGTAATCGTATTGAAACACCCATTCATCTAATGGATAAGAATAGTACTGCTGGGCAAATTCGGCAAAAAAGCGTTTCCGATGCTGCCTATCAAATAATACCTCTGATGGCTGAAAGCTCTGTAATAGATTGGCGATGTAAGCCATATCGCCTTCGGCACTAAAGAATTCGCCTGTACTAGCATCTAAAAATGCTACACCCATATGATCTTTCTCAAAATGGACGGCGGCTAAAAAGTTGTTCTGCTTGTGGTTAAGTAGCTTATCGTTAAGGGCTGTACCGGGGGTTATCAGCTCGGTCACCCCGCGCTTTACAATGGTCTTGGTCTGCTTGGGATCTTCCAGTTGCTCGCAGATGGCTACGCGGAAACCAGCCTGCACCAGCTTGGGCAAATAGGTATCTAAAGCATGATAGGGAAAGCCCGCCAGCTCTTGATGAGCCGCCGCACCGTTCGATCGCTTGGTGAGCGTTATGCCCAAGGCATTGGCCGCTTTAATGGCATCTTGACCAAAGGTCTCATAAAAATCACCTACCCTGAATAGCAGCATCGCATCCGGATATTTGGTCTTTATCTGGTTGTACTGCTGCATCAACGGGGTTTCCGATGCTGCCTTTTTCTTTTTAGATGTGGATGCTGCCTTTGCCAAAAATAAGGTGGTACGTTACAAGAATGCTACTTTTGTAAAGGTACTACCTTAAGTAGGAGCTAATAGTGCTTTACCACGCAAATAACTAACAAGAAATACACATAACATGCGCAAAACACCCAATGCCGAGCTGGATAGACTGAATGTGGAGGAATTTAAGCAGGCAGAGAAGACGCCCTTGGTATTGGTGCTAGACAATGTGCGTAGCGCAAACAATGTGGGTTCGGCATTCCGCACGGGCGATGCCTTTTTGGTAGAGGCCATTTACCTATGTGGCATCACCGCCCAGCCTCCTCATCGCGACATTACCAAAACGGCCCTGGGCGCTACCGAAAGTGTGCATTGGCAGCACCACAAAAGCACCGTAGACGCCATTACCGCACTTAAAGCCGAAGGCTACACCATAGCCGCCGTAGAGCAAGCCGACGATAGCATCGCCCTGCAAGACTTTACCCCCACAAGCAAACTAGCCCTAGTATTTGGCCACGAAGTAAGCGGCGTATCGCAAGAGGTAATGGAATTGGTAGATCACTGCATCGAAATACCACAGTTCGGCACCAAGCACTCGTTGAATATCTCGGTGAGTGTGGGGGTTGTGGTTTGGGAAGTGTTTAAGCGAGTAGGTCTTAAGTAACAGTTAACAGTCACAGTAGGCAGTAATTGAAGCGGGGGTCACCCAGAGCATGGAGCGATAGCGGAATAGTCGAAGGGTGTGGTGCTGGGATGGGCACACGGTTAAATGCACGATAAATAAGCTGGAGCGCTTTTGCAACGCGTTCTTAACTTATTGCACGCGTTGCAAACGTGCGCTAGCGGGGGGGGTAAGAGAGTAGGTAGTATTTAGTAACTATTAGGTAGATTTAATGCTGCAAAAGCTGTTTCTCCGATGTATCGGAGGAACTAATTATCCATAGCGGTTTGCAACTGCTGCCCCGAGCAATCGGGGCACGTCAAACATCACAAGTCACAGACTTGCGAGACAGGGAGCTTCAAGAGGATGGTTCTTTTTAGAGAAATACTACACATGAAAAGGATGTTTTTGATATTAGGTATAGTTCAGGTTGTATTGTTTTTTTCTTGTAAAAATTTTGTGGTATTGGAAGAAAGCCTAAGCCTTATAGCCTATAAACCTGGGAATATTCTGGTATTTAAGAGCAATAATGAAGATCTTGAAAAATTACACGTTATAGGCACAGAAAGGTATTCTGGAAATAGTGACCCCCTAAATATCTTTTCAGCCACGGAAGAAATTTATGAACTAGTTGTTAGTTCAGATACATCTAGTGGATTTACTAGGTCCCTTATAGCTCTCCAAGCTATCCAGAATAAGGGGACAATAGTAAGAATTAACTTTATTTTAGGGAATTCATGGTTTTATGGAAAGGATACTTTTAACTATCATGAGCTAAAAAATAGAAAGATGAACCGTATAAAAATATTAGACAAGAATTATAACGATGTTTGGATATTTTCAGCAACAGATAGGAGATACGAACATAGAGATAACTTTATTGAGAAACTTTACTGGAGTAAGTCAAAAGGGGTGATTAAATATGAGAAGAAGAATGGGGAGTATTGGGAACTAGTTGAGGTTTATTAGCCCCTCGCTGTCGCTAGTCTTTGACTAGTGACGCCATACCCAGCAGTCTCTGACTGCTCACAACATCAATTCACCTAACAGCATAGCAATAAAAGCACAAGCATTACCTGTCAACAGTCTGGAGACTGGTGGTGGATTTATCGCCAGTCTAGAGACTGGTGATAGCGGGGGGATAGAGCGAGTACGATTCGTCAAGTGCTGGCAAATTAAATCAATAACTTAGTGACTATGTTGACCGACGAATTTATCAAAGCCTTCAAGGAACTGTCTTTTGCTAATAGACATCAGGCTATAGAATTATTTTTCGAAGCATTTGGGAAGGAGAAGTACTTCCCTCCGAGGGCGTTATTATCGGATTACCACAATCTAAAGCCAAAGATACGCTATGATTCAGAGCTTGCGTATAGCAGACTTGAAAAAGTGTTATCGACTGATGGTTCTTATATTGAAGATTATGATCAACCCTACTATGGAGGATATAGTTCAGCTAAGTTAAAGACTGTTTTCGATGAGTTCGGAGACTGGGATAAGACAGATTCCCAAAAATGGCGAGAGTACGTTGAGAAATTGAAGGTGTTTTTTTTTGAAGGATTAGATGATAAGACAGAGAATTTTCTGCACAATACAAAGCTTTATAGACCCAATAAAAAAGATGAATTTAACAGGTTTCAGTTGGGCCATAAGTTCAATAGAATTAAAGTGCTTCGGTTCTTTAAACAAGTAATCTCTGAGGAATTGTTAGATTATAATTTTAGCGAGACAATCTCATCAAAAAAGTGTTATTGCTGGGTAAAGGATATTGGAAACGATTTTGTACTCTGCGTTAGCTTCAAGCTAAACAATGTAGATAGAGAGTTGAACATGTTGTACTTGGACCTGCCAAGATTAGAGTTGGATTTGCTTATAGGGCCAGACTATGAATGTCCATTAAACTATGAACACCTAAAATCCCCCGCATATGGAAATGCTGCCAGTATTAATTCGCCGGGTGTAGCTAGTGGCATGAGCGCCGTCGATAGAAGAATGGGAAGCGCAAGAGATGATGAACAGGAACTAATTAACCACACATACTTTTGGTTCAAGCAGTTTCTTCATTTCTACCGTGTAAAAATTAAAATTGTTGAAAAGGAACTTACCGCTCTAAAGGAAAGCCTTTGATGATAGGCTCCCCCCGCTGTCGATAGTCTCTGACTAGTGACGCCATACCCAGCAGTCTCTGACTACTCACAACATCAATTCACCTAACAGCATAGCGATAAAAGCACAAGCATTACCTGGCAACAGTCTGGAGACTGCTGGTGGATTTATCACCAGTTATAAACTGGCAATCGCTATGTGGGTAGATCGCGTCTGCACCGTATTCTTTATGTATTTTGGTATTGCACGCATTGTAACCCCGTTTAGTAGGAGTATTATTAAAACAACTAAAGTTCCTAACGAAGAGTAATGAGAGTTCTAATTTTTCTGCTTATAGTAAGTCAACAGATCACATATATAGTCTTTGATTTCAATATATCTACACCATTGGATTTTCTGAATTACTTGAGCAATAACCCTGAATACACATTATATCTGGTAGATTCTGAGTCCATTCCTTCTGGTTGGTTGACAGAGGATGACCTTACTTTTCTGATCGAAAAAATAGAGTCCGAAAAAGTAACTACACCTGTATTCGCCTCCTACGCTGGAGTCGATCTATCCTATAAAACTAGAACCACGGAGGGGGTTGAGGCCCTTTTTATGATCGAGTCGATTCGTAAAAATATAGTCTACCCTTCTAGATCATCGTCTTTAGAATTCGGAGTATTTAAGAATGGGATATTTCATCCTGACCCTGATCTAATAGCCGAAGTACGAGCTTGGTATAATGAACATCAAAAATGAGCTCATTTAAAATCCCCTCGCTCTCGCTAGTCTGTTACTTGTGAGTATCTACTAAGCAGTTTGTAAAGCTGCAAGTCACAGACTTGCTAGTAAATTGATCACCATTTATAAACTGGCAATAGCTATGGAATCATCCCTATGTACCAAGAGGAAGCAACAAGCAGCATTTACGCCCATTTACCCCCATTTCCACTTTTAGATATCTAAAAATTGCTCACAGGTCAACAACTTACATATTGTCTTATCCCCTTATTTGACTGTAACCCTTGCTATCATTAGGTTATCAAAATCCCTATAACCCGCCAAAACTCGACCTAAAACCCTTGCTATCACTAGGCCCATTTTTGGTAGTGCACCGTAAATGTACCATTTGTGCTGTAAGCTTTCTATAATTATATTTTTCAATACTTAAGCTAGGTCGAAAATGTGGATGGTGGTAATGAATTACTTGCGACCGTTAGATCCTGAAATGAATTCAGGAC
>CAYGTK010000015.1:0-32228 GCA_964352775.1 uncultured Chitinophagaceae bacterium | reverse complement strand
GCCATGTTCTTATTGTTGATATTAATGGTGCTTTTCATCAGGGAGGTCAACCGCGTATAATGGCCGATATCATCAACCTTTTACCCGATGCTATTGCCAATCAGATAGCAGCGGGCGAAGTAATTCAACGTCCCGCAAGTTCAGTTAAAGAATTGCTTGAAAATGCCGTAGATGCTTGTGCAAGTTCCATTCAATTGATCATAAAAGATGCTGGACGTTCACTAATTCAAGTGATCGATAATGGTTGTGGTATGTCAGAAACGGATGCTCGTATGTCATTCGAGCGGCATGCTACTTCTAAGATAAAGGTGATCGATGATCTCTTTAATATCCGCACCAAAGGTTTTCGTGGAGAGGCTATGGCTTCAATTGCTGCGGTAGCAAGGGTAGAAATGAAAACCAAGCGAACTGATGATGAATTAGGTAGTCACCTTATAATTGAGGGCACCGAACTGAAACAGCACGAACCCTGCATGTGCAATAACGGTACAAGCATCAGTATAAAAGACCTTTTTTATAATGTTCCTGCTAGGCGGAGTTTTTTAAAATCAAACCCAGTAGAGACCAAACACATTGTTGAAGAGTTTCAGCGTGTAGCATTAGCACATCCTGACCTTAACTTTTCGTTGACTCATAATGACATGCTGCTTTTCGACTTGAAAGCAGGTAATTTGAGGCAACGGATAGTAGCCGTTTTTGGGAAGCACTACGATAAGAAGCTAGTGCCAGTAAATGAAGAGACCGAGATAATGCGTGTACATGGTTTTATCGGCAAACCAGAAGGTGCTAAACGGACTAGGGGAGAGCAATACTTTTTCGCCAATGACCGCTTCATTAAGAATAATTATTTGAATCATGCTGTGTTCAATAATTTTGAAGAGCTGATACCAAAGGATAGTTATCCGCTTTTCGTGTTGTTCTTAGATATTGACCCCAAGCATATAGATATTAACGTACACCCCACCAAGCAAGAGATAAAGTTTGATGAGGATAAGATAGTGTACACTATGGTGAGGGTTGCGGTAAAACACGCGCTATCAAAATATAGCGTTACACCTACATTGGATTTCGATAGAGAACAAAGTTTTGATCGTATTCAGAGCCAGCCACTTACTGGTGGGTTTACGCCAAACCCGAGTGGGGCACACACTATAACGGGAAGTGGAAATTGGTCGCCACAAACAGGAAAAAAACCAAGTAGTGGTAAGATAGGCCAATGGGAAGAGCTTTATGATATAGCAGCGAATAAGAGAGACCAGACTACTGTTACGGTTCAGAGCGATATTGATGGAGAACAAGCCAAACAACAACCAGCCCCAAATGAGGCCTTTGAAGTAGAACCATATCAGCTACACCAACAGTATATTGTAAGCCCAATAAAATCAGGCTTATTACTTATTGACCAACAAGCTGCTCATGAGCGCATCGTTTATGAGAAACTGCGTACATCAATGGCACACAATACCCATAACAGCCAGCGTCAGCTTTTCCCTCAAACAGTAAATTGCACACCTGCTGATGCAGCATTGCTAAAAGAAATTTTGCCAGAGATAAGTGTGCTTGGTTTTGACGTTCAAGAATTTGGTGATAACGATTTCGTCGTACACGGACTACCGGCTGATATACGTATGGGTAATGAGCAAGAAATGATAGAGCAATTGTTAGAAAGCTACAAGCAAAACCTAACTGTACTTAAGCTCAATAAAAGAGAAAGTCTATTGCGCTCACTTGCTGCAAGAGGAGCTATTAGAAGTGGTCAGAAATTAGGTGGTAAAGAGATGCGCAGTATAATTGATGAGCTATTTGCCTGTGAGCAACCTTACCATGCCCCAAATGGTAGACATACCCTTATTACCATTGGGTTTGATGAATTGGAGAAACGGTTTTCTCCCCAATAATTTGAACTATATTCGTCCCATAAGTTTTATTTGAACGATGAGATACTCTGGCGGATCGATGTTTAGTAATATGACTGATGTTGTAAAGAACTTGGTTATTATCAATGTGCTGTTTTTTTTGGCAACTTTCGTATTAGAAAGTTTCAATTTAAATAGGGTCTTAGGTCTTTTTTATTTTGACTCACCCAATTTTGAACCTTGGCAGATATTGACCCACATGTTCATGCATGGTGGGTTCATGCACATCTTCTTCAACATGTATGCCTTGGTTATTTTTGGGAGTAAATTAGAAATGCTTTGGGGTGCTGAACGATTTTTGAAGTTTTATCTGATATGTGGTTTAGGGGCAGTTTTCCTGCATATGGGCGTCCAAGCCATAGAGGTGCTTATGTATACAGGAACGTTCAAAGCGTCTTTACTAGATGGCATCCCTTTAGAAGGAGCTTCTAGGGTTCAACAAATATATAGTGTGCCCACTGTTGGTGCTTCAGGTGCTATTTATGGTGTGCTAATAGGTATGTTCGTCTTATTTCCAAATACGGAGATAATGATATTCCCACTGCCAATTCAGATAAAGCTAGGTTACCTGATACCTGTACTTATCATATCTGAATTGTACTTAGGGGTCAATAATTTTGCTTGGGATAATGTGGCTCACTTTGCACACTTAGGTGGGGCTTTATTCGGTTATATACTTATTAGAATGTGGGGTAACGATAGAAATAAATTTTACTGATGGCTACCTATGGTAATTCCATGTGGGATGATCTTAAGTTTCAGGTGCGGTCGGGTAATGTTATCATACGGATCATTATTGTTAATGTGCTTGTTTTCATTGCCATCAATTTAGTTGGCGTAGCTGCTTTTTTTACGAGTAGTAATGGAAATCTCTATATTGATGCGGTAATGAGTTGGCTTTGGTTGCCTATGGATCCTATTACGATATTAAAGCGACCATGGACCATTGTAACCCATATGTTCGTTCATGTTCCCCAAAGCATATTTCACATCCTCTTCAACATGTACCTGTTCTATTGGATAGGAGGTATATTGGTGCAGTTCGTCGGAGAAAGGAAAGTCTTACCCATTTATTTCATGGGTGGGCTTGCAGGTGCTTTCTTAGCAGTATTATTTACCAATACTGTTCCTGTAATGATGGGTGTGGAAGGAGCATATGGAGCTTCTGCTGCAGTTAGTGCAATTATGGTAGCGGCAGCTACTTTAACCCCTACCTATACAATACGATTATTTCTTATCGGGGTAGTTCAATTACGGTATTTTGTATTAGCAGTAGTGGTACTTGATGTGATATTTATGTATCAAGGTAATGCAGGGGGTACTATAGCACACATAGGTGGAGCTGTGTTTGGTTACCTCTTCGTAAGGCAGTTACAAGTAGGTAGTGACTGGTCATCAGGTTTCTATTTTGTTTGGGATGGAGTGGGTAATATCATTAATAAGGTCACCAATGCTTTTACACCGAACCAAACCAAGGGTCCAAAAATGGTGTACAAGAATCCTAATTTGACCAATAACTTTAAGGAGTCACCTGCTGAGGACGAAAAACAAGCTAAAATTGATGCTATCTTAGATAAGATAACTAGCTCTGGTTACGAGAGTTTAAGTAAAGAAGAAAAAAGTTTCTTGGACCGCAACGGTTAAGACGAGTATCATGTTCAAATTCATAGGCCGCATATTTGGGGGAATAACTTTCCTTTCTCTAGTACTTTTACTAGTTGCGTGTTTTGCTCCTAAAGTAAGTCCTCAAACGAATTGGTTAGTTGCCTTTGCAGGCCTAGGTTTTCCTGTATTCTTCGCTATTAATGCTATTTGGATCATCATTTGGTTTTTTTTTAAGCGCAAATACCTTGTAGTTCCCATTATTGGTTTGCTTATCAGCATTCCTAATGCTTCCAGATACGTCTCTTATCAGATCGATAACCAGCTTAAATTAGATAAGCAGGATGATATATCGATACTGACCTACAACGTCAAGGTATTCGATCTTTATAATTGGAGTAAGAACGGAGCAGGCAAGCAAACTATTTTGAGCGCGATAGATAAGGCCAATGCTGATGTTATCTGCTTACAAGAATTCTATACCGATGCTACTCCTGATTTCAATACCAAGAAGGAGTTGAACAAGAAGTACCCTTATTATTTTGTTCACCCCACACTAACTAAGAATGGCCATCGTCAATGGGGATTAGCTACATTTTCTAAATACCCCATCATACAGCAAAAGGCTATTTCTTTCCCTAACAGTAAGCACAATCTAGCTTTACAGACCACTATCGAGGTGAAGGGAGACACTGTGTCTATAATCAACCTGCACCTACAGTCAGTACATTTTGGGGAGGAAGATTATGCTAGTTTGGAAAGCCCTGAGATGAAAAATGCTTCTTCTATATTAGATGCATTAAAAAAGCTAAAAGAGGCATTCGAAAAGCGAGCAACCCAAGCCGAACAAATGGCAGAAATAGTTACCCAAAGTGATCACCCTGTCTTGGTTGTAGGAGATATGAACGACACGCCGAATAGTTACGCCTATAAAACCATTTCGAAAGGCTTGAACGATAGCTTTAGTAAAGCAGGTTGGGGATTAAAAACTACCTATAAGGGAAGGCTGCCACTACTTCGTATAGATCATATTTTGGGTAGTGAAGAAGTCCTGTTCAGGAAGTATAAAGTCATTGAGGAGGGGGAAAGCGATCATTACCCAGTTCTAGCCACTTTCAGTCTGAACGAAAAGGCTAAATAATTTATCTTTGACGGTATGGACCATCAGTTATATATACATAACAGTTTAAGCCGAAAACGCGAGCTTTTTGAACCCATCTCATCCCCATTTGTGGGCTTGTATGTTTGTGGGCCCACCGTTTACGGTGATCCGCATTTAGGCCATGCCCGTTCGGCAATTACTTTCGATACGGTGTTTCGTTACCTGAAATACAGCGGTTACCGAGTGCGCTATGTACGTAACATTACTGATGTTGGGCACTTAGTGAACGATGCTGATGAAGGGGAGGACAAAATAGCCAAACGTGCTCTTTTGGAAAAAAAGGAGCCGATGGAAGTAGTGCATTATTACACATTGGCTTATCGTGAGGCAATGAAAAGTTTGAATACGCTCTCACCAAGTATTGAACCGACTGCTACTGGCCATATTCAGGAGCAGATAAAAATGACAGAAGCCATTTTAGAGGCTGGCTATGCATATTTATCGGAAGGTAATGTCTATTTCGATGTAGTGAAGTATAATGAAGACCACCCTTACGGCGAGCTTTCTGGTAGGAAGTTGGAAGACCTTCAAGCTAGTGATAGAAGCCTAGATGGACAGGACGAGAAGAAGAATAAAGTAGATTTTGCCCTTTGGAAAAAAGCGTCGCCCGAGCATATCATGCGTTGGGACTCCCCTTGGAGTATTGGTTTTCCAGGTTGGCATGTAGAGTGCTCGGTGATGAGTACCAAATATTTAGGCGGCACATTTGATATTCATGGTGGTGGAATGGATCTTCTTTTCCCTCATCACGAATGTGAAATAGCGCAGAATGTAGCTGCTACAGGTAAAGCACCTGCTCGCTACTGGATGCATAATAACATGATAACCATCAATGGTCAAAAGATGGGTAAAGGACTAGGTAATGCTATTGATCTAAAGGAATTCTTTTCTGGCGATCACCCTTTATTGGAGCAGGCTTATAGCCCAATGACGATCAGGTTCTTTATGCTGCAATGTCATTATCGGAGTACGCTTGATTTTTCTAATGAGGCACTGCAAAGTGCTGAAAAGGGCTTGCAGCGATTGATGAACTCTTACAAGAATTTGAAAGCCTTCAATTTTCTGTCAGGCGTCCTAGATAAAGAACTTGACGACCAAATAAAAAATTGGTGTGAAGAGTGTACCACTTTCATGAACGATGACTTTAATACCGCACGTGTAATAGCCAACTTGTTTGAGCTAAGCTCGCAGATAAATGGGTTTAAAGACGGGCATAAGAGTATGGGAAGTATTAGCGCACAGACTTTCGAGTTGCTACAAAACACCTTCGATGGTTATTTGAACGAGGTGCTTGGTTTACAAGAGGAAACGGATGGCGATGATGAATTAGCGGGCGGCTTGATGGAGCTTTTGATAAGTATTCGCCAAGAAGCGCGATTAAAAAAAGACTTTGCCACTTCTGATAAAATACGTGACGAGTTGGAAC
Source organism: uncultured Chitinophagaceae bacterium (assembly GCA_964352775.1). Lineage (GTDB taxonomy): Bacteria > Bacteroidota > Bacteroidia > Chitinophagales > CAIOSU01 > CAYGTK01. The sequence goes on along the minus strand of CAYGTK010000015.1, from coordinate 26,122 downwards.
GAATGAAGGTGCAACTACTTGATGGTAAGGAAGGGACCTCATGGACTCATAATTAAGACCTGATGCGTCTACTACTATTTATACTCTCATTTTCTACTCTTTTTTTTGGGTGTGGTCCTGAAACAGAAGAATCGAAAAAGACTGCCCCGAAAGCTAACCCACCTAAGGTTATTGAGGTTAATACTCCTGCATTCAATGAAGATTCCGCCTATCAATATGTAGCCAAGCAAGTAGATTTTGGCCCGCGCGTACCTAATAGTACAGGGCATCAAGAGTGTAAAGATTGGTTAATAACAATTTTAGAAGGCTTCGCTGATAAAGTCTATCAGCAAAGTGGTGTGGTCACTGCCTACAATGGCGACAAACTTAATTTCACCAACATCATTGCCGCGTTCAATCCTGATAACAAGAAACGAGTTCTACTCTGTGCGCATTGGGATACTCGCCCCTATGGTGATCAAGATGATGATCCTGAAAAATGGAGAGAACCAATACTAGGCGCTAATGATGGAGGTAGTGGAGTAGGTGTATTATTAGAGGTGGCCAGACAGCTCAGTATTGATAAGCCTGAATTAGGGATAGACATTATTCTGTTTGATGCAGAGGACTATGGGCAACCAGAATTCAGTAAAGCTCCACCAAAGCGAGATTCGTACGCCCTGGGATCGCAGTATTGGTCAAAGAATAAACATGTGCCTGGTTATATGGCTAAGTATGGTATTCTGCTTGATATGATAGGAGCTGAGAACAGCCAGTTTAGACAAGAAGCTTATTCTCGTCAGTTCGCTAGTTCAGTATTGCAAAAAGTATGGGGTGTAGCTGGTAACTTAGGTTACTCTCAATATTTTCTATTTGAGGCTGCCGGGCCTATACAAGACGATCATTTTTATGTGAATGCATACGCAGGTATACCTACTATAGACATAATACATCTTGAACCTTCGCAAATAAGGACTTTTCATTCCAGCTGGCATACGCATGATGATAACATGGATGTTATAGACAAGAATACATTGAAGGCAGTAGGGCAGACAGTTCTAGAAGTATTGTATCGCGAAGATGCTGGGTCTTTATAGCCCATTTCAGTTTAGGATAAAGGTGATGACCACCATGGAGAATACAATGGCTAAAATGATCACAAAGTGCATTTGGTCTCTTTTGCTATCATATTTATCTAAACCTTTCATATTCACTATCATATAGTCTACTTATAGGATACGATAGAAATGGCAAAAGGGTTGCTTTAGTATTGTCTTAGAAATGTCAGCTTTTTATCTAAACGATGATTCGCTAAAAACTTAGCTTCCAAGTCTTTAGCAAATGGCACAGGCGTATCTAAGCTGCTAACCCTAACCACAGGAGCATCTAACAGCTCAAAATAGTATTCACTTATATGCGCTGCAATATCAGCACCAATACCTCCAGTTTGACAGTCTTCGTGAAGTATTAATAACTTCCCAGTTTTTTCTACGGTAGCCTTAATGGCTTCATGGTCTAATGGCGAAAGTGTTCTAAGGTCTAATACATCCGCATCTATATCAGGATGCTCTTCTAAATATTTGGTGGCCCAATGTACTCCTAGCCCATAAGTTATTATTGAGAGTTCATTCCCTTCTCTAACTAAGTTAGCTTTACCAATAGGAGTGGTATAGAAGCCCTCAGGCACTTCGCCCGAAACGGTTCTGTAAAGAAATTTATGCTCAAAGAACATGACTGGATTCGGATCTTCTAATGCAGCTAGTAGTAGTCCTTTTGCCTCTGCTGGTGTGGATGGGTAAACCACCTTTAAACCAGGTGTATGAAGGAACCAAGCTTCGTTAGATTGTGAATGAAAAGGACCTGCACCAACTCCAGCACCCGTAGGCATACGTATAACTGTATCTACGTTCTGTCCCCAACGGTAATGTAGCTTGGCTATGTTATTTACTACTTGATTGAACCCCGTAGAAACGAAATCACCAAATTGCATCTCCACAACAGACTTTACATTTTCTAGCGATAACCCTACTGAGGAACCTAGTATCGCTGATTCACATAAAGGGGTGTTGCGTACCCTTTCCTTTCCGAATTTTTCTGTAAATCCCTCCGTTACTTTAAATACGCCACCATAGTCACCCACATCTTGCCCCATCACTATAAGGTTGGGGTGATACTCCATACCAACGCGTAAACCTTCAGATACTGCATCTACCAAGCGCATAGTATTGGTGGTAGTGCTAGGTTCACTAGGTTGATGTGAGTGTGTTCTGTAAATATCTTCTAGTTCTGCAGCTATATCTGCTATTACGTCTTCTTCGGTATAAGCTGTTTTTAAACCATCTTCTATGGCCTTTTTATATTCAAGGTGGGTATTCTCTACATACTCGTCATTAATTACCCCTTCTTGCAGAAGGTATTCCTCAAATCGCTTTACAGGGTCTTTCTTCTCCCATTCGTCGAATAATTCTTGAGGCACATATTTTGTCCCACTTGCCTCTTCGTGACCACGCATTCTAAAAGTCATGCACTCTACAAGTACAGGTTCAGGATTCGTGCGAATCTCCTTGGCGAGCTTATTTATAGTTTGATATACTTCAACTATGTTGTTCCCATCTATCTTGACCCCTTTCATTCCATAGCCCTTAGCTCTGTCAACTAGGCTTTCACAAGCGTATTGCTCATTTACTGGAGTGGATAATCCGTATCCGTTATTCTCTACAATGAATATAACAGGCAGTTGCCAAACAGCTGCGACATTAAGTGATTCATGAAAATCTCCTTGACTAGTACCGCCATCACCACTAAAGGCCACGGCAAGTTTTTGGTCGCCGTTGAGTTTATGAGCCAAAGCTATACCATTAGCAATGGTATATTGGGGCCCCAAGTGGGAGATCATGCCCGAAATATGATGCTCAGGTGAGCCGAAATGGAATGATCGATCACGGCCTTTTGTGAAGCCGCTCATTTTACCTTGAAACTGAGCAAATAACCGATGGAGCGGAATTCCTCTTGTGGTAAATACCCCTAAGTTTCGGTGCAAAGGCATTACCCATTCGTCCTCTAGCAATGCGCTGGTAACACCAACGGCAATAGCCTCTTGACCAATACCACCAAACCACTTACTTATCTTTCCTTGGCGCAAAAGCACCAACATCTTCTCCTCTATTTTTCGGGGAAGTACTATGGCCTTGTAAAAGGCTCTCAGTTGGGCTTTACTTAGCCCTGTTGTTTCAAAATTCAAGGCTGGGTGTTCTATTGTTCTAGGGCTATCTTGTTCACTCGTCGCTCATGGCGGCCTCCTTCAAAATCAGTATCTATAAAAGCTTTAACTATTTCCTTGGCATCATTTAAGCTAACGAACCTTGCGGGGATACAGATCACGTTGGCATTATTATGCTGTCTAGCCAATTCGCCTAGTACAGGCTGCCAAGCAATTGCGGCTCGTATGTTTTGATGTTTGTTAGCGGTCATGCAAACTCCATTAGCACTCCCACATATCAATATGCCTAATTCTAGCTCATTGCTTTCTAGGGCATTTGCCAACGGATGAACATAGTCTGGATAATCTACTGAGTCAGGCCCATTTGTGCCAAAGTCATTAACTGCGTGGCCTAGTTCTTCTAACCAAGCTTTTATATCTGCTTTGTACTCATATCCAGCATGGTCGGCTCCCATGCCTAGCTTTAGCTTGTTATTCGTTTTCATCTGGTTGTTCGTTAAGGTTTCGCAAAAGGAGTTTTAAAAGGAATGATTGGTACTCTTGTGTTTGCAGTCTGTTGTGAAGTATCATCGCTAAAATGATAGTGCCAATAGCTGCTAAAGTTATAATTGCTGTTAGCGGTTCTCCTAACCAGTACTGCCCCCTCAACAAACCTATTGCCAGCAGTACTGCTGATAGGCCTAATAATACCGCAAGTCCATTAACCAGTTTATATACAGTAGTGGTAGAGCTACTTGACTTACCGATACGTTCTATTAATACTTTAGGGTCATCGGAATGAATATCGAGATGTTTCACACCTAATAGTTGGAGCTTAAGAATTATTTCTCGCTGCGTTTTGGTCATGTCAGATGTCTTCCTTTTCCATATTCCGTTGCACGTAGGCTGAAATAAAGATACTTATCTCGTATAAAAAGAAGACGGGTACAAAGACCAACAATTGTGTGCCAATATCAGCTGGAGTGATAATGGCCGAGATAACCAGAATAATGACCGAAGCATGCCTACGGTATTCACGCATGAATTGGGGAGTAACCAAACCTAATTTACTAAGGAAGTAAACCACTATTGGAAGCTCAAAAATGATACCACTTAGCATAATGAACATGGTCAAAAAGCCGATGTAATTGGTCAGGGTGAAATCATTACTTACTTCAGGGGTTACCTGATAACTACCAAAGAAATTGAGGGCGAACGGCGTTAAAATGAAATAGCCAAAACTTACCCCAGTTAAGAAAAGGAAAGAGCTGAAAAAGACGATACCCCTTGTATACTTTACTTCGGTATGATACAGCCCTGGCTTTACAAATCGCCATACTTCCCAGAAAGCATAAGGAAAGGCAATAATGAAACCTAACATTAGGGATACCTTCAGGTGAACCAAAAATTGCCCTGCCATTTCAATATTGATGAATCGAAAGGAAACAGGTTGAAAGCATAGCATCCCATCTAAGGATAGCTTAGTTGATGCCCAGCAGGTAAAACGGTAAGTAAGGAAGTCTGCCTTAGTTGGAGCAAAAATGAGGTCAAATACTTGCTCCTTCATTACAAAGGCCGCTATCATGAAAACAAGGATGGCAACAACACCGCGAATGATATGCCAACGTAAGGCTTCTAGATGGTCGATGAACGACATCTCTTCTTTTAGGGAACTCTCTTCGTGTAGCTGATCTAAGGGGGCCATTATTCGCCCTGCAAGATAGAGAATATCTCGTCTAAATTAGGGGCTAAAATGATCTCTGTGCGGCGGTTACGCGCTTTGCCTTCGCTTGTCTCGTTGATGGCTACAGGTAAAAACTCACCACGACCAGATGGCACTATCTTTTTAGGGTCTACACCACTATCTAAAAGAATGCGGGTGATAGAAGTTGCGCGCATTACGCTTAGGTCCCAGTTGTCCTTAATACAGTTAGTTTTAATTGGGTCGTCATCAGTATGGCCTTCTACTAACACATCTATATCATCTTGTTTTTGCAGCACTGCTGCAAGCTTTTCTAGGGCATTAACTCCTTTTTTATCTACCGAAGTACTGCCCGACTTGAATAATAGCTTGTTGGCTAACGATACATAGATCTTACCATCTCTCAATTCTACTGATAACTCAGTTTTATCAAAATTCAGCAAAGCTTTTTCAATATTACGCTTCAATTGGGCTACTGCTTCGTCCTTTTTGCGAAGCAACTCTTCCAGGTCGTTCACTTTCTTTTCTCTGGCTTCAATTTCGCTTTGTAGCTGCTTAATGCTTGCTTGCTGCTGGTTCAGTGCAGTTTCTTTTTCTTGCAGCTTACGGCGTTGAGTGTCTAACTCGTTCATCAAGCGTTGACGTTCGCTAGAAGAAGATGCTAAAATGGTTTCCTTCTGTTTCTGGAGCGACTTAAACTGAGTTTCCAATAGTTTTTTGTCAGCTGCAAGCTGACGGTACTGTTGTCCGCAATCAGCAGTATCTACCTTTAGCTGAGATAAAAGGTTGTTCAGTTTAATAATGGAATCACTACAAGCCAATTCTTGCTCAGTAAGTTCTTCCAACTCTTGCTTAAGGGCGTCGTTCTCTAATCGTAGCGATTTGGATACCGCTTGCTCTTGCTCCAGCTTCTTTGTAGGTACGCATCCTACAGTGAAAAGTATTACTGTTAAAAATAAAAATGCTCGTATCGACCTCATGGTACAAATTTTAAGCAAAGTTAGCATAGCCGAATGGCTGCGAAAGGTAATTTACTAACTTCACAATATGCCAAAGACCAAGTCTATATACATCTGTCAGAATTGCGGAACACAATCTCCTAAATGGGTCGGAAAATGTGGTTCTTGTAATGAATGGAATACCTATGTACAAGAGGTGGTACATAAGGAAAAAGCTATTAAGGGTCCCGTATCTACAGCTACTTTGAACGAACCGGTATTACTAGATAATATCGATATATTGGAGACCTACCGCATACGCTCTACCGATGAAGAGTTGAACAGGGTATTAGGTGGTGGTGTAGTGCCAGGCTCGGTAGTACTAATAGCTGGTGAGCCAGGTATAGGTAAGTCAACGCTATTACTACAGGTAGCAATGGGTTTTGGCGAGGCCAAAGTGATATACATAAGTGGTGAGGAAAGTGCTCAACAGATTAGTCTTCGTGCTAAGCGGTTAGGCTTGAGCGCTAGTAACTGTTACATAGTTACTGAAACAGCTACAGATAAGTTGCTAAAGCATATGAAAGCTTTGCAACCCGCCTTAGTTATAGTCGATTCTATCCAAACATTACGCTCTCCCTACATTGAATCTACCCCTGGAAGTGTCTCACAGATAAGAGAATGCACAGGCGAAATGCAACGATTTGCTAAAGAAGCAGGCGTGCCTGTATTTTTGATAGGGCACATTACAAAAGAAGGTAGCATCGCTGGGCCTAAAATATTGGAACACATAGTTGATACTGTTCTACAATTTGAAGGGGAGCGGAAGGGGAATTACCGTATTCTTCGTACCAGTAAGAATCGCTATGGATCTACCTCTGAATTGGGTATTTACGAAATGCGTAACAATGGCTTGCGCGAAGTGAGCAACCCCTCTGAATTACTGATCTCGCAACGGGAAGAACAATTGAGTGGTATTGCAATTGCTGCAACAATAGAGGGTATGCGCCCTATGCTAATTGAAACGCAGGCATTGGTTACGCAGGCAGTCTATGGGACTCCGCAACGGTCAGCTACTGGATTTGACATCCGCAGATTGAATATGCTACTTGCGGTATTGGAGAAAAGAGGAGGCTTTCAATTTGGCACTAAAGATGTGTTCCTAAATATTGCAGGAGGCTTACGCGTGGAGGACCCTGCTATTGATCTCTCCATCATCTGCACCTTGCTTTCCTCTTATGAAGACATTTGTGTTCCTGCTAATTATGCCTTTGCGGGTGAAGTGGGCCTCTCTGGTGAAGTACGAGCAGTTAGCCGTGTGGAACAGCGAATTTCAGAAGCTGAGAAACTAGGTTTCGAAAAAATATTTGTACCAGGCTACGGACTAAAATCAATGGACTTAAAAGCACATAAGATCATAATAGAGCCGATAAATAAGGTGAGCGAACTCTACAACAAACTGTTTTAGGTATGATATTGCTGGCTACTTTGCGTGAGCTGTGGGCCGACTTTATTGGCTTGCTCTACCCCAATACCTGCCAAGCCTGCGAAACATTACTTGTAAAAGGGGAAGAAATAATTTGTACTACTTGCAGATACGAATTACCCTATTCTGATCTTCATTTAAGGCCTGATAACCCATTAGAAAAAGTCTTTTGGGGAAGAGTTCATTTAGAGCAGGTGATTGCGCTATTTACTTTCAGAAAAGGAAGTGGGGTTCAGCATTTGGTACACCAACTTAAATACCATGAACGGCAAGATGTAGGTGTTGAGCTAGGGCGAATGTTGGCTAAGAGAGCTAAAGAGCAATTTGAAGATATTGACGCTATTATTCCTGTTCCTCTGCACCCTAAAAAGCTAAACAAACGAGGATTCAATCAAAGTGAAGTTTTTGCTAAAGGATTAGCAGAAGTTCTGTTTATTCCGATAGATACTAGTTCGCTCATAAGGTCTACAGACACAGATACGCAGACTAAAAAAAGTAGAGATGAACGCTGGCTCAACGTAAAAGATATTTTTGAGGTAGCTGATAAAAGGGAGCTTGAAGGAAAGCACGTATTACTAGTAGATGATGTGGTAACAACAGGAGCTACACTTGAGGCTTGTTCTCAAAAACTACTTCAAGTAGAAGGTGTTAAAGTTAGCATTGCCACAATAGCGATGGCGCAGTTAAGTTGAGCTACAATTGTTTTTTCCACTGCTTAAATTCCTGAAAGAAAGAAAGGAACTCTTTTGCCGCTCGAATTCTAGTTTTAAATTGGGCGGAGGTAGCGTTACCACTTTTTCGCGAAGAATGGTCCACATGAACTTCTTTGATAGAAAACTCCAAAGCATCAGCTTTTAAAAGGACTTCAGCAAAGAAGACGATGCGGTTCTGTTTAATATCGAATTTCGGATGACTCCAAAGGCCCTTAGGGTATAGATGTATCCAGTTATAATCCTCTAATTGGAGGGGATATAAAAAACCAATTAACCAAGAGTAAAAATTTGAGGAGATCTGTTGAAGTATGTTATAGCCCTTTCTACCTGACCGAGTGCCGACCACGATCGTATTTTCTTTTGCATTAGATAAGTAGGCTTCTAACTTTTGGATGCTAAGTTCTTCGTCAGCAGGAATAGTAAGCATATAGGGCTTTGTGCAATGGGGGATGCCGAACTGTACCGCTCCGCCATAACCCATGTTTGCGGGGCTTTTGATCAATTTGATGAGTCCATTTTCTTTAATTACGCCTTCTATAAGCTCGGCTGTTTTATCATTACTAGAATCATCTACTACTAATAGTTCGTAGTCTACTCCAGACTCCTCAAGAACTGCTAGAGTATGCAACAGTGAGGCCGCAATGAGTTCTTCTTCATTGTATACGGGCATAACTACCGATAAACTGTGGTCACTTAGGAGCATAGAGCGAGATGCTGTCTTGAGAGTACGGGTTAAAGTAAGTATTTACCAAGGTGGATCCAGTTTGCCAAATAGGCAGTTTTTCAGTTAAGCAACTTAGCAAACCTTCAGGCATGTTGTGGTTAAGTAAAAAATAGGGTGCATCACCATTAAGGTCTTTTTGAACATCATTCAAGAAGTAGCAATTGAAATTTACAATACGCTCTTCACTTAACCCTTCCGAAGGGTTAAAATACCATATCGTTCTTGGTGATCGTCCTCCAACTAAATAAACTACTCCTGGCATATCATATAATGCGACGATAGGATCACCCTGCTGGAAATTATTTTTTTGAAGATCTTGATAAACACTCTGAAGAAAAACGGCACTTGCTATGTCAACGCTGATGTTTTCTTCTAACTGAATGTTCTCGGTTTGCTCTAACAAACTTGATGGTTGTTGGTGAGGATGTAATACATAGAAATTCAAGAATAGAAGGAGACCAAGCAGCCCTGCTGTATAAGTTATCAATAGGCCTGTTTTAGTTTCTAAGTTGCTTACAGCTAGAGCGATAAGCACAAACCAAGGAGCAGTATATGCAACGGTAGTAATGGTTAATGGGTTATTGCTTCCGAAAGCACAAGAGATAGGGAAGAAGAAGAGCGTTATTGCTAGTAAAGAATATGTGCCATGAGACGGGCCTCTCTCTTTTAGGTTGAAATAGATGGCTATAGCAGCCATGATGAGTAACAAAGCAATCCAACGGAACCGAACCTCACCTGGCCAACCAAATGGGAGTAATAAGAGTAATAAACAAAATATCACTACGCTCAAAGTAAGGGGAATATACTTACCTGTTTCAGAGCTTAAAAAGCTAGTGGCCATAATGAAAAAAGCTAGTGGGACCAGCCAATATGGACCATTCTCCAAAATATCTACTGCCCAATAGCTTTTGGATAGAATTATTGCTGGTGTTACCCCCAGTAGCTCCATATGAGGTGAATTGGAGCTAATAGTATCGGAAAGAATATCCATACCTGCTCCACTTAAAAAGGAGTTCACGAACCCTGTAATAACACCTATTCCGATCGATGCTAAATTAGCCCATTTGGTCTGCTTGAGCAGCACACTGAGCACGAATATTCCGATCAGAAAAAAGGCAGCAGGAAATTTGATGAGTAACTGCCACCAAACCAAGCCTCCAGAGAAGATAAGTAAGGAGTACTCTAGCCATTTTGATTTTCCATAGCTAAGAAAGTAGCACCCTAAACTTAGCATAGTTATTATACCAGTTAGCTCATTATAACCAAGTGTTCTGGTAAATACGGTTGTAAAAATACCTAATCCGCCAAATAGAAAAAGTAGTTTCCAATCTACTTCACCTCCCTTATGTTGGAGAAATGAAGCTATACCGAAGCATAGTAGTGCTAAAGCGACTATATCACCAACTACCTTTATTGACCGAAGTGATATTATTGATACAGGAGTGAAGATCTCGATGACTTTTCCAATAAAGGCATAATTCTGGTAAAAGGTATCAGTGTAGTATTCTGACATGCCAAGCATGTTCACTATCATACCTTCGTCTGTAATGTCAAAACCCCTGTCTAAAGTGAAGATGACGAATAACAGTCGGGCTAGAAATAACCCTCCTAAGCTTACTATCACCCATTTACTTTGTAGCCAATTCTTATTCACGACGGTGTAAAGTAAAACTACCCGCGCACAAGTCCAAGAAATGCTAGCGGGTTAGCTATCTTAGTTCAATATCATTTAATGATGAACAAGACATCTCCATTCTATCTGATAAAAAAGTACTTAGGGCTTTTTATCATCCGATCTTTCGGTTGGCTGGTGTATTTGGTGGGTGGTCGGCAGACTTTTTTTAAGACGGGAGATAAGGCTTGGGTGCAGCAATTAGAGTCAAAAAGTGATAAGATAAGAGAAGAATTATTGGCTGTTATGCGTTCAGAAAGAATTCCTGGATTGCAGGAATTCTTTGAAGAACAACAGGTGCTTACTAAAGCTCAAGATTGGCAGTCGTATATTTTGAGTCTTTACGGATTCGATCATATTGCTCATTGCGAGGCATGTCCCAATACTTTTGCCGCGATAGACGAAGTGCCGGGCATGAGTGTAGCTATGTTCTCTATACTCAAACCAGGTAAGCATATCCCATTGCATAGGGGCCCATATCCTGGTGTTCTTCGACTACATCTGCCTTTGGTGCTTCCAGATAAGAATGAAGAATGTTATTTGTTACTCGACGGAGAAAAACGCCATTGGAATTTTGGGGAAGCTCTTTTATTTGATGACACTTATGAGCATGAAGTTTACAACAATACTACTGATACGAGGGTGGTGCTATTTGTTGATATAATTCGTCCACTTCCTTTCCCTCTTGATAAGGTTAATCAATTGCTTTTTGGTTTGTTGAGAAAGAGTGAGTTTATTCAAGAAGCTTTAGCAAAACTTAACGAATTGGACCCTAGTGAGATAAGGAAGAGAGATTTCAGTTTTAAGAATTAAGTATACCGTAGATAAGCCAAACTGCTTAATTCTTTAGTGGCATCAAAACCTTTTACTAAAGCAAGCTTAAGACTGTCAGAATTGATAGGTAAGGAGATAGTGTAAGTCTCCGTATTCTTTTTGAAGTATTGGAATGAGACACTCTCCTTTTGTAGCCTTGAAAGCTGTGGAAATGAATAACATAATGATCTTTGGGCTTCTCCCTCGATCAATTGGCCTTCACCTAGGGGATTATTTATTTCTTCTTTTGATGACTTTCCGAAAAGGCTTATTAACGTGTAATTCATGTAGCCCTTCTGTGGTAACATGCCCGATCTGAAAGCTCCCTTTAGACTGGGTATATTTTGTACCTGTACATCATTGATGAAATGACCTCCGATAGCCTCTGGAATTAGTGAGCCGATGATTATTCGGTTGTAGGTCTCAAAACCTACACCTATACTTCTATATTCGGGCAGCACTCCTATGAGTATCCCTCGAATACCTTCATCAACCCTTTCTACCACATCAAAACCAGCTACTTCCCCTTTGTAGCGTATTAGCCAGGCCATTTTGCTATTGTCTAATTCAGTATTAAAGCTTTTGGCATAAGCTACCAATGCGTCCATTTCCTTTTCGGGAGTTACAAGTGCATCAAACAATGGTGAGCGATATTTTTTACCTGTTTCATTACCCATAGCTTGCTCAACTACATCTCCGAATAAGTCCATCTCATTTCCTTGCACTCGTTCATAGGTGATGTCTTTGTTTATCTGTGCAGAAGTGTTATCAGTTATTGGCGCGCTATTTTGATACAATACTGAAGTCAGCATAAAAGGTATACCTATGCTTGTGAGCTTAGCAAAACTTTCGGGGTCATCGTAAGAAACGCGAAGCCTACAAATATCTACTCGTTTGTCAAGCAACTCTTGCATTAATCGTTTTTCATCTAGCACATCTGCCTCGGCTCGTGCAAATGTCAGGTTGAGAATATCACTTTCGGATGCGGAAATTTTTAGCATAGATCACTTCTAGTGCCTTCCACGATCGCTTTTTAAAAGTAGATAGGCGCTTAAAAATAACCCATTTTAGGCTTAATAATCCGAATAGGGCTATCAGATAGGCCGCAAGTAGATACAGATAATTTAGCTCGATACTGTTGCCTGTGACTATGCCTATCAATACCAGAACACTTATAGCTATTAAGCTAATGATAGCCATCATAAATGATCTCCATAAAAGATAAAGCACTACCGGGTAATAGAAAGAAAGAGCCTTTTTCAGATTATATCCTGAACTGTTGAATTTTCGAGGTTGATGCAACACTTCAATATGTGCCATTCGTTTTGGGTCAAACTCCCAGATATATAGTAGGTGGTTGTTTTCACTACTTAATGCATCTTTTTTGAAAAGACGAAAGGAAGTATAGAATCTAACATGTTTGTATGCAGGCATCAATAGTTGCCTTAATAGAAAGCCGCCCACAATTCTTCTAAACCGCTTTGGTTGTTCCATATTGTTATGGCTTGCGGGAGTTCCAAAAACAAAGTTCAGGCCTTGGGTTTTCTGAAGGTCGATAAGTTTTTTTATCTCGCTTGGTGAGTATTGAAGATCATCGTCAATGGTTATTACCATTTCCCCCGATGCTGCGATGATGCCAAGGTGAGTAGCATCTATTTGACCTCTATTGGTTTCAATGGTGAGAACGGTTATGTGTTCATCTGTTAATGTTAGTTGTTGAATAATAGTTAATGTGTTATCGCTACTGGCATCATCCACAAGAATGACCTCGTAGGTCTCTTCTAGACTTTCGAGTTCTTTTTTCAGGCCTTTACAGAGTTCTCTTATTGATCCTTCTGCATTGAATAGTGGAACTATAACGGAATAAGTAATATCTTGACTTCGAACCAAATGTACCCTTGGCAAGTAGGTTTTATGGATACTTGCTGAGCTGAAAATTAGCTTATTTTCGATCAATGACACCAACAGATACCCATATTGGTATTCTATCTACTGGAGGATATGTCCCATCATCGGTAATTACTAATGCCGATCTTTCATCTATGGTCAAAGATTTTGACCCTCAACGAGCGGGTAGATCACTTAATGAATGGATACAAGAACACTACGGTATTAGCGAGCGGAGATGGTCGGACGAAATGCCGTCTCATCAAGCTACACAAGCTGCAAAAATTGCAATTGATAATAGTGGTCTAAAGAAAGAGGATATTGATTTTATCATCCTCAACACATCATTTGGAGATTACCCTCAACCCACTACAGCAACAGCTGTGCAACATAATTTGGGGCTTAGGAGCGATGTTTTTGCTGTAGAGATAAATATGCCCTGCGCTGGGCCCATTTATGGTTTGAGTATGGCTTATGCGATGATCAACATGGGAAAATATCGGAACGGATTAGTGATAGGGGTTGATAAAATGACGGAACTGATAGACAAAGAAGCATTCATGCTTGCCTCTCTTTTTGGTGAAGGTGCTGGCGCTGCTGTTGTTTCTCGAGATAAAGGGCATAAGATCTTAGATTTTCATTTGGGCTCAAAAGGCGAAGTAGGAGAGGAACAAGATTATGGTTTAGTAATACCCGCCGGAAAAGCAAAACATCCAGTCTCGCAAAGGACATTAGAAGAAAAGCTTCATTATCTACATTTAAGGGGTGGCGTGGTTAATGAGTTTGTTCTGGGAAGTATTATGGATACGGTGAAAGAACTAGTTGTTAAACAAGGTTTACAACCTAATGATATTCCAACTGTAGTTCCACATCAGGCAGGTAAAAACCTGATAGTAAAGGGGCTGATGAAGGAAGGTTTTAAGGAAGAACAATTGTGTTTTACTTTGGGTAAATATGGAAATACGTCAGCTGCTTCTATCTTACTAACTTTGGATAAATTTTGGAACAAGCCCAATGCAGGAGAGAAGGTACTCTTATTAGGTATGGGAGGAGGTCTTAACTGGGGCGGAGTTTTACTGCAATGGTAACTAAAGGTATACGAATGAGGGCAGCACTTCTGATGCTCGTTTTTGCAATATTGTTCTCTTGCAAAAGCAAAAGCACCCCTGATAATAAAGGGCTATTACAAGAACTAAATGCTGGATTGACTGATGCTATTATTCACGATGGAATTAGTCCTCCAGTAGCAAGTAGAGTATACGCATATACCAATTTGGCAGCTTACGAGGCCATTCAGCATAGTTCCGATGATTATGTGTCTTTTGGAGGAAAGTTGAATGGATTAGCTACTCTACCTGAAGGACCGAACGTCAAAAATTATTCACCTGAAGTGGCAGCTATAGTTGCATTTACTACTGTGGCAAAAGATCTTGTTTTCCGAGACCATTTGATGGATTCATTAGCGATGATCACTTTGCTTAGGTATGAGAATTCTCTAAGCGAAAAAGTAATGACCACTTCAAAAAAGTATGGCGATGCCTTAGCGAAGGAGATAAGAAAGTGGATAGTACAGGATAATTATAAGGAGACCCGAAACATGCCTCGTTTCTCACCGACTAAGCAATGGGGAAAGTGGGAAGTTACTCCACCAACTTTTGGGGAAGCAGTTGAGCCGCATTGGATGAAGATAAGAACACTAGTGCTTGATAGTTTGTATCAAGTAGCCGACCCTATACCTTTTGATACTTTGCCTGGGAGTGCTTTTTATGAGTCCACTAAAGCGGTTAAGGACGCTACCGATGAAGCAACAGAGGACGAAAGAGATTATGCATTATTTTGGGATTGTAACCCTCAGAAGACCACTACTAAAGGTCACTTCATGTACGTTACCCGTCAGCTTACCCCAGGGGGGCATTGGATAGGAATTACGAGTATAGTATGTAAGCAGTCCAACCTATCGCTGGTAGAAACAGCGTACGCTCATGCAATGGTATCCATTAGTATTATGGATGCCTTCATCAATTGCTGGCAAGAGAAATACCGCACTGACCTTATTCGCCCATTAACCTATATCAATAGATATATGGATGCCAACTGGGACCCTTTTTTAGAAACGCCATTGTTTCCAGAGCACCCTAGCGGACATAGTACAATATCAGGTGCAGCGGCTACTATATTGACCGACCTGTTTGGTGATAATTACGCATACATTGATTCTGCTGAGCTGCCTTTCGGGTTAGCTCCTAGGAGTTTTACCTCATTTAACCAAGCGGCAGAAGAGGCGATGATGAGCCGATTTGTAGGTGGTATTCATTACATGCCTGCCTGTACCGAGGGTATGGAGCTAGGAAAAAAAGTAGCTTTGAAAGCACTTAAAAAGGCGAACGTAAAAGTTGATCAGGGCTTACTGGGTAAATAGTACACTTTAATACTCCCATTGTTGTTGGCGATGATGTATTCCTTTCTATTCAATACTGGATTGAATACCGTTATTATTTTTCTGCCCACCTCTTTATTATAAAGGCCAATATCTCCTTTTATCCAATTCTGCTCCTCCTTATTCCAAAGTAGTAGGCAGTTAGTAATAGCATCAACTTCGCCTTCGGTATAGAACGTATTGTTGTCGTTCCCGGCGATGAGAAGATCAGGGAGTCCATCTTCATTTATATCGCTTAACACCATGTCGTTTATAGGTGATAGTTGGGCATAATGACTCAATTTTTTAGCCGTGAAATGGTCTCCATTGTTAAGGAATGCAGTTGAAGAGAGGTGGTTTACAGTGGAGTACTCGGCCTTTTCCAAGAGGTCAGTAGGAATAAGGCTACCATCTAAGGAAGCTTTGGCGTACGAAGCGTAGGTTAAGAATTTATCTTGGTAGCTAGGCATCTGCTCTACCAATAAAGAACGGTCGGGTAATACAGCCCGCTCACCATTGTAATAATGATAGATGATTGGTTCTTTTGTGCCGCTATTGTCAAAGTCACTATAGTATAATTCTATGGGTTCTTTTGTGCTTGCTTTTAAGAAGCTATTCTCGCCATAATTGCCACAGATGAGATCTTTCAAACCGTCTTGGTTGATATCCGCAACTAATACAGATCTCCACCAACCTTTTAATTGGCTTAAACCTAAGTCCCAGGCTTCCAATTTGCCTTTTATATTTTTGAAGATGGTTACTGGCATCCATTCACCCACTATTACGAGGTCATTCCAGCCGTCATTATCAATATCTACCCAGGCAGCATCCGTAATATTTCCTAAGCCTCGAAACAACTTAGAATTGGTGTTGTCAATGCTTAATTCACCTTCATTGTTTATCAATAATTGACTACTTGGTGCGGACGGATATTCACCAATTTTATATCGAGTACCTGAGAAAACATCTAAGTCTCCATCATTATCTATATCCCCAAATGCAACAACTCCAGTCGCCTGTTTTGAAGATGTATGCAAACTTCTTTTGAATGTGCCATTAGCTTGCTCGGAATAAATAATGTCAAGAAGTGCATCATCATCTGCAAGAAATTCATTACTGCCATTTCCAAAATAGACCTCACTCAAGCTATCACCATTAAGATCAGCTTGATCGATCGTGTTAGTCTCCGCCTCTAAAAGGTCTGCACCTCCTAATTCTTGATCAAGCACCCATTTACCCGAAGCATCCAGGCTAAATAGTTGTGATGGAGAGCCTTTAGCACCCCCTACGACAAGCCGTGGGGTACCACCATTTACAATAGTCATGCCAGGCCCTTCTCTCGAGATACGAAAAGGCAATAATCTATCTTTTCTAAAGTCGCTATGGTCAGATTCGTTATGTTGACCTATGGTATAGCTGTTTAACCAGTTAATACTTTGGGAACTTGTTGTTGAAGCAGGTTTTAAGTTGAATCGGCTAATAGTAATTATACTATCAATGGGAAGTGAACCTACAAATGTCTGTTCTCCATCTGGCCATGTAATATATGCGCTATCTATACTAGTACAAGCTCCTAACCCGAAGTGAGCACGCTTGCTGGAGGATGAATAGAAACCTACAGTACTACTTATCTCTCTCGTTAGCTTTTCGCCGCAGGCAAATAGCGTTATCCTTGAGCTAATACTTGATCGAATACTAACCTTATCATTATCCAGAATGATCTCAGCGAAGTGGGCTTTATCTGTATTCTTTTTGTTTTCGTAGATGAAAGAAATAGTGTCGGTTGCATTAACCACTAGATCCATATCTCCATCATTGTCCAGATCAGCATATGCTGCTCCTTGGCAAGCTACTGCTTCGTTTATTTTCCATTCTTGTGATACATCTTCAAATTTTAGCCCTCCAAGATTCTTAAAAGCAAAGTTCCGTGCGTTGTCTGGGGGAAGTTCGTTTGTTAATCGTTGCTCTTCGGCTGTAAAACCTTTATCCTGAGCTATGCCTTCTAGATCTTTAATGTGGTCTTGCTCATTGATAGCTCTCTTTAGGCCGTTAGAAATAAAGATGTCAACCAAGCCATCATTATCATAGTCTTGCATTAAAACTGACCAACTCCACTCTGTACCTCCTATTCCCGCAAATTCAGTTACATCAACGTAACGGCCCTTATCATCTTTAAGCAGCAGCATATTTTTTGAGGATTGGTAAATAGGAAAATAGCGCTCGAAAAATTCATACAATCCTAATGGAGCAAAAGCAAAGTTATTTTTCTTAAAAGTTAGTTGAGTAGCGGGCCTCATGTCCATTGTAGATAGATCCATATCTCCGTCATTGTCAATATCGGCGAAACAACTTCCCATAGAAAAGAGAGATGATTTAGATAGGTAGTACGCAGTAGAATCAGAAAACCGCATACCTCCTTCATTGATGTAAACTACATCAGGTTCAAAGAAATCGTTGGTAATAAGAATATCAGGGCGACCATCATTATTAATATCTGATACGGAAGAACTAAGTCCATATCTGTATTTTACTTGAAGTCCAGAAGTTGGAGTTACGTCAGTAAAGTATTCTCCGTCGTTTCTATAGAGTCGATCGATATGATCTTTATTGATCACTCGCTCGTCAGTATAATATCTAAGATTGAAAATATTATCTTTATCGGTGAAGTGGTTAACCAAATACATATCTAAGTCACCATCACCATCTGCGTCAAAGAACTCTGCTTGGGAAGAAGGGCTTTCATTTGCTACTCTCCATTGTTCAGCCACTTCTTTGAAGGTGCCATTCTGTTGATTGAGAAACAGCTTGTTAGCTCTGTTCAAACTATCCATTCCCGATAGGCAGATATACACATCTAACCAACCATCATTATTTACATCGGCAGTAGTTACTCCCGTTGCCCAGCCCTGAATGCTACTTATTTTAGAAGCATCACTAACGTCTGTAAATTGAAGGTCGCCATTATTCTTATACAGCTTACATCTATTGCTATTTCCAGTAAAAAGTATGTCTTCTAAGCCGTCATTATCCATATCGAAAATAGCCACTCCTCCTCCATTATAGGCGTATATGTAGTTGTTGATGCTATGAATGCCGGTATCAGCAATTTGATTGGCAAAGTAGATATTGGTTTCCTTAGGCGATAAGCGTTGGAATAGCGGGTTAATATCCTCTAGGGTGGGATCTTTATTTTTTTCTGAGGCAGGCTCTTCACTACAACCATAAGTCAGCAGGGTATTCAATAGAATTAGTAACCAAATGCAAGACCTCATAATTCAGTCTTATCTACTATAAAATTTGGTCTGTTCCTGGTTGCATCAAGTGTTCGCCATAAATACTGCCCAATTACCCATAAGGAGAGTAAGATAAGCGATGTGCAGAGTAATACTATCGTTATTAAAGAAAACCCACTAGAGATTAATTGAAATGAGGCCCAGATAAAGACTAATATACCTACCCAACCAATAATGCCTATAGGATAATTGGAAAAGCCAACTATAGTATCTACCATAAGTTTTAACTTCTTACGAAACTTCCATTGTGAGGTACCTATCTCACGCTCTTTTCGTTCATAGGGCATTGCCACATAAGAATAGTTCATCCAGAGGAATAGGTATACCTGATGTGCGTTCTGCTCGTTCATTATAACAATGTGCTGCCTTAATTCTTCGTCAAATAGCATCAAGTCAAAACCACCATCAGGACCATTAGTTAATCCGATCTTACGGAATATTTTATGGAAAAGACTACCCGTAAGTTTACTAAAGAAAGGGTCGTTTCTATCTGTACGATGGGCAATGATGAATTTGTTACCTTTTTGCCAATGATCTAACATTTGAGGAACTAATTCAGGAGGATCTTGAAGGTCTGCATGCATGTGCACGTGGCAGTCACCAGTAGCATAATTCATTCCTGCTAAAAATGCATTGTAGCTGCCAACATTGCCAGCTAGTTTAATAGCCGTTACTTTTTCTGGAGCAACCTGCTTGCATTTAAGTATGGCTTGCCATGTGTCGTCAGCAGAGCCATCATCTACCATAACGTACTGAAATTCAGTTCCGTTAGGAAAGTCTTTTTCAACCGTTTGTAATGTAGGAAATGTTACCGGAAGGTTGGCGGCATTATTAAAGCAGGGTATAATAAAGGAGACTTTGGCCATGCTTAGGCGCTTAAGTCACGAAACTCTTGATAGTCGCGTATGTAATCACTTTCATCGTAGCCAGTACTTACCAAACTTAGTAAGGTGCTACCCGCTTCTACATGGAAGCGTCGCCAATACATGGGTGGGATGTATATAGCACTTGAGGCATCAGGAAGTTCGAATTTATGCTTAGTACCATTTACCTCTTCCAATTCTATTACCAAGCCCCCATTTAAACAAACAACTACTTGTTGTAATGCTTTATGGGAATGATCTCCGCGAGTTTGTTTTTCGCCAGTAGTATTATTGAACCAATAAGTACGTTTTACTTCAAAAGGCAACTGTTTCTCCCAGTCCATTACACGGAGAACACCGTCCTCTTTTTTACCGAAGGCGGAAACAGAAATTATATATGGACGGGTCAGGTCGATAACCATAGGAATGCTGATGGGCTAAAAATAACTTAATTGGGTATCATGCGCAATTCTTTGTCGCTACTTACTGATATGAATGGCGGTAGTTCTAATAGATCGCTATATGCTTTCCCAAATACTGGGATGTCAAAATAGAAGAAAGGCTTGTATAGTCTGCTTTCACGCCATCTTTTTTCGGAGTCTTTTAATACCTCTTCACTAAAGGAAGATAATTCTTTGGCGATAAGTTGTTTAGCGTTTTTTAGGTATACTTCTCTGTGTTTAATGGATAGTTGATCATCTGAATGGTAACGAAACCCACCTAGTTTACGGTTAGTAGTAAATAATTGAGCATGCCGAAAGAACCGTAACCATAGTTCTAAATCGAATGCTGGCCCGCAGTTGGTGTTTATGGAGCTACCTGCTTTTTCCCAAAGACCTCTCCTCCAAAAAACTGATTCTTGCTGAACGGAGAGGATGTCGCCATTGTAGTAACGATGCTTTGACCAGCGTGACCATGCTTTGTACATACTCTTGGTAACTACTGGTGGTCGTGGAGTTAGTTCTTGGTTGATGAAGAAATCCTCTATCTCTTTATCATTTTCATCAAAGTAACTTGGTGTGCCCATTATCCAATCTACTTGCGGGAATCTCTGAAAGATCTTAGCTACAAGATCTAAACTTCCCTCATGTAGCATATCGTCTGAGTTCAGCCATGCCATTATCTCTCCTGTCGACTTCTGGAGCCCTTTATTCAAGGCATCTGCGGGACCGTTGTCTTTTTCTGAAGTAAAAGCGCTGAGTTGTTGTTTTCTTACTTCAATTACATCCAAGCTATTGTCTATACTCGCGCCATCAACTAAAATGTATTCTAGCTCTGGGTAATTCTGTTGAAGAATCGAATCCATACAAGCCCCAAGGAACTTACCTCCGTTCTTATTTATAGTAACTATCGATATTTTAGGCTGTTCATTCATTTACGGTCCATCCAGTTCCATAGTCGCCATTTCAAATACCTATACCAAGATACACGCCCTGGAGGGCTAATTTCTTTTTCCCATTTATAGTCAGGTTTGTATTGCTTTAACATGCTCACATACCTTTCCAAATAAGGTATAAGAAGAGGGTCGTTTCCATCATTTAGTTGCTGTAAAGTGTAGTTAGAAAAGTGTACAAATACTAGTGGCCACTGATTCTTGAGGATCGTTTCATCGCCAACTATTGACCTTGAACATTCTTCAATATTCCACCCAGCTACATTGCAGCCCTTATGTTGCAAAACTTTTGTGTTGAGTTGAATAGCGGGTACCAAGTCAAGATATTTCTGGTCGTCCCATAAGCCATAGGTGAAGTTTCTTTCGCAAGCATAGAGGCAAGCCTGTGCCCACCAATCAAGAGTTCTTAGCGCGGCTCTTGAAGCACCAACGAATCCAGCATTATAGATTCCTTCTCTAAAGTTGGTCAATAGCCAGATCTGTTCGTTTTCAGGGTCGGCTATTCTCCAATGTGGAGACAGGAGCATGGCGTTGATTTCTAATTCTTTCACCAAAAAAGTAGGATCGCCAAAAAAGCAAAGGTCATTGTCTAGGTAAATAGTAGAATCGAACTCATTTAATAGATAAGCCATTAAGATCGGCTTGAAACTCCAACGAAGATTATCAAGCTCAAAATACTTCTGGCTGATCTTTCCTGCGGTATCGTTTTGAAGTAATTCTTGGTAGCTCACATATTGTAAACCTTCCTTTTTCAGCCAAGACTCCTGTGGTTCATCATCAACCACTAAAACATGAAACGAAACCGTTAAGGAGCTAGTTTGCACTAGCGAGTCATACAAGGCATAAACCTTGTGTAGATGGCTAGCAGTACTGATGGTGCAAAATGTATGACTCATAAAAGATCAGCTTGGCACCAAAATACAGTATACTAGCTTAACAAGGCAAATCAATTCAGCCTGGTCAGTCCATTAGTTTAGATAACATTTTCCTGCACCTTAATAGATATTCTACCTCTTCAGGAGCTGTAGGTGCTAATTGCAATGCCTGTCTCAAAGCCTCTTTAGCTTTGATAAAGTCGTCATGATACTCGTAGAATTGAGCTAGGTCGTAAAGATATACTACGTAGTTGGGGCGTAACTCTATTGCTGTGGTTATACCTTTTATAGCGTCTTCGAAAGAAGCATTTTTGGGAAGACCTCCAAAAAGCATTTTTGCCATTGAGCGTTCAAACCAACTGGCTTTTGAGATCTCAAAGTTCCACCAGGCGAGCATATACCAAATTTCAGGATCGTCAGGGGCAAGTGCTACTGCTATGTCACTATATTTTTTGATATCCCAAGCTGCGTATACTCTAGCCTTAACCGATTCAAACTCACTCATTCTAGCAATAGTGCCAGCCATTATCATATTGGCCTCAAAACTTTCTGGATGATGCTTGTAGGCTTTCTCGGCATAATCCATTGCTTGGCGGTGGAGCAATACTCGCTCTTCATCTATTTTATTTAACCAACCCTGTCGAGAATATAAGTAGGCTACATGGAAAAGCGCATTAAGGTTGGTACTATCGTATTTCAGTGCCTGCTTGTAGTGATCAATGGCCTTAAAGTCTGCGTAATTAAGGCGTAAGTTGTTAGCCTTTATAAGCAGACTATCCAGCTTATCACCACTTGCTTGAAGTGCTGAAATAGCTAAAAAGAATGCCAGTATAGAAGTTAAGTGCCGCATTTTACCTGCTTATCAAGCCGAATAAAACTAATACAATAATAGGTAATGGAACATCACCGCTTAGCTCCCACTCATCTTCAGTGCCTGGGTTCCAAGGATTTTTTATGATGTTTCCTTGAATAATATACTCCTCTCCAAAACCTCCAAAACGTGGACGTATAGTATTGCCTATCACTTCAAATTCCTCTTGACTGTTATACCATTTCCGCTTAAGTATGCGGCCATCCCATTCAAAAGCATCAGCATCGCCATACCAAACGCGTTCAAGTGTATACCCATCATACTTCCATTCTAGCAGGTCACTCTGTCCCCATTTAGGTTTTATCGTTTCACCATTCCAAATGAATTCCGTTTGTGCTTGGCCCCACATTTTGCGGATAGTTCCACTAGAATTCCCTACGGAATTATTCTCTACAGCGTATGCTCTGATGTTAGGTGCTAAGGCTTCTCTTAACTGAAAATGCTCAATGGTAAGGTGAACTATAGCCGTTATTTGTCCTGTTTGAAGACTGTCTCCATCAACAGTAAGTAGTACGTCGTCAGTTTGTCCATAAAGAAATTGGGTAGTACCGTCAGTATTCTTTTTCACGACTATGGCTAGGTAAACAATGTCACTAGCGTCTCCATCTATAAAAAAGGCTCCCTTTTCTACCGCATACATTTCTATTTTGAGAGCCTTGTCGTAGATGTAGTCTGTTTTCTTTCCAAATACATCTTGCACTTTCGCTAGAAGAAAAATATCACGTTTGTTAGTGGAATTCCCCTCAAAAATAATGTTGCCCTTTACAGTGAGTCTAACATTATCATTTTGATCTGTTAGCTGGTCACCTGCTAACTGAAAGATGACCTTGCCAGTAGTGTCAGTAATAGAATAATTCTGAGCATTAGTAAGACCAGTACTTAGAAAGAAGCCAATGATGATGGAGATATATACCTTCATAGTTACAAGATAAGGACATAAAGTGTGCCAAAAGGTCTTCTCGATGATAGAAAAGTCCAAAGCGTTAACTGTTCTTGAAGATCTTTAGTATATGGTCGTCTGCTGTGACATGGATGGTGTTCAACCCTGCCTTATCAGCGCCACCTAAGTGTTGTTGGGTGTCATCTAAAAAAACAGTCTCTTTTGAGTTTAGGCCATGAAGCTCTATTAAGGATGTAAAAGCTTCGGGATGAGGCTTTCTTTGACCGAGAATATGCGAATAATGGTCTTTCTCAAAGAACGGAGATAGATCTTCGTAATTGTGAGTTTCCTTTAGGTACTTATTGAATGCGGTATAGTGGATCGCATTGGTGTTGCTGAATAAAAATATTCTGTATCGATTTTTGAGACTAAGTAGTAGGTTTAACCGTTCCTTAGGGATATCCAAAAGCATTGCATTCCAAGCTTCGTCTACTTGATGGTCAGTTACCGAAGTGTTGGTATGGCTTCTTATTCTGTCCCTAAACTCTTGTTCAGTAATAGCACCTACCTCAAAGGGATAAAAAATAGTTTCCAGCGCTTCTTGGTTTTTGAGAAGAGCTGCTTTCTCGCCTAAAAGGCCCTCAAACGCCTTTTCAGTCAATCCCATATTGAGGTTAATAATGACCCCACCCAGGTCAAAAATGATGTTCTTGATACCTTCCATTCTTTTTTTCTTTTTCCGTACGGTGCAAATATGTAACTTTGCATTCCTTTTAAAAAGGACTTGACGTTCTAGTTAAAGTAAAAGGGCCCTTAGCTCAGTTGGTTAGAGCAGTGGACTCATAATCCATTGGTCGTAGGTTCGAGCCCTACAGGGCCCACTTTTTTTCTCCCCCTACTCCCAAAAATTTCTTCACCACCGTTTGGTTGAATGACCAATGAGTAAGCAGGTTTTTAGATGTGCCCGCCTTAGTTCGCCTCATTTTCTATAAAGCTCGTCACTTCACTCTCCATATTATTTTTTGCTAAGCGCTTCTATTCGCCGCTCCAGTTCAGCTAGCTTCTTTTGAACTTGAAGGGGTGCTAACAAATGTTTACTGACTAAAAGCTTTGCTTGCCAGCACTCTAGAATGTCTTCCGAATTTATCTTTGCTTTAGGGTAAGAGGGATGGTCAGAGAGCAGTACTAACTCCTCTCCTTCGTACTTAACTCTTCGGATCCAAATAGTTTGCTTCGTTACAACTACGGCAACTTCTCCTTCAGCAGGCTTATGTTCTTTAAGTAGCTCTCCTAAAACTAGATCGCCAGGATGTATACCCTGTCCATTGAATTCCATTTGGTGGTCGTTCATTTCAAAGGCTCTGGCTGGAATAGCCAACTTTATTGGCAGGTCAATATTGAGCAGGTCATCCATAAAGGTGGGGTCGGTATACTTCAATATGTAATCAAGTTGTATGCTTGACTCAATTAGCCTCACATCGTCTACCGAGCGAGTACGTTTTTTCTTTTTGGAGGGTTGTTTTCCTGTTGCTGCGAATTCTTGTTTGAAAATATCGAAATGATAAAGCTCATTTACTGTGAGTTCCTTTGTTAATAGGGCGTCTATTGATATGCCAAAATAATGAGCGATATCAATAATAGTCTCAATCTTAGGCTCCGCGCGGCCTTCTTCATAACTGCCCACACTAGCCCGAGCAAGACCAAATTGGTCCGCAAAGGCAGTCTGGCTAAGCTTTTTGATGCCCCTTATTTTTCTGATGTTCTTACCGATAGATGACATGGCTGATATTTAAATTGCCAATAATTTTGGCAATACCGATATTTTTAGTATTTTCAACAAACAAGATAACTAAAGTAATAAAAGCATGTTCACTTCGTCAATATTAAAAAAGCCACCGTAATGTTTTTCGTATTTCTTGGCTGAAAAGATATTGTATTTTAGTCAAGCGTAACTAGATCAACAACTAAACAGCCATTTAATGAAAGATCATTTCAAAATAATCAGAGATTACTTGCTGGATCTAAGTTATAATATCACTCACGAAGATGAAAAAGACGGGGTGTTCGTAGTAGAAAAAGAACAAGAGGGGATCACCAATCTAGTAATTGGAATAGCCGACCCAATAATCATCTTCGAGCAGTTTTTATTCAATGTAAAAACAGAATCCATTGACATGTTCAAGAGTCTTTTGAAAAAGAACAGAGACATTATTCATGGTGCATTCGTTCTCGACGATACGGGAACAAGAGTGATATTCAGAGACACACTCCAACTGGAGAATTTAGATCTGAACGAGTTAGATGGTACCTTGAGCTCATTAAGCCTATTGCTGAGTGAGTATAGCGAGAATATCATTCGCTTCTCAAAACAATAAAAATAAAACTCATTAAAATATTTAAGCGTTTGTTCAAAATAGG
>CAYGTK010000014.1:17490-32700 GCA_964352775.1 uncultured Chitinophagaceae bacterium | reverse complement strand
CGAACACGGTATCGCGCCCAGCATCGGCCTTGTAGATACTTAAAGGGCCTAGGTTGTAGTTGGGGAAATGAGGTAGGCCGCCACCTAGTGAACTGGTCCCGTTATCTAATGGAAACGAGGAAAACTGAAAATCGCAAGCTAAGCCAGGTAAATTGGGTTGGTTAATTGTGGAAAGGGCTCCGTTATCCCCTTCTATTGATATATAAATTTTATCATCCGGTGCTAGTTCCATACCATTTATGCCTAAAAGTGGGTAATATGCCAAAATCGTTCTTGAAGTCGAAACATTAGGCTGTTCTACGTCATATTGTAGAATACGACCTTCCGAACCTCCATTAGAGGTAAATGTTGAAACATACAAAAACTGACTGTTAGGACTGAAAGCAGCATCATATGGTTTACCTCCGCCTAAGTTCGAAATTGTTTGGTTATACATCAACTCACCAGAACATCTATCAATATAAAAGAGGTCGACCTGATTAGATGCAAAAAGTAAATTTGCCATTCTGTTTCCATCATTAGAAAAAACCATAGAACCAGAAATCCCAGAGTAGTCGCATATTGGAGTTCCTATTTGCTGAACATATGGACCATTTAATCCATGTCTATTCAGTAAAAAACGAAAAAATATATTTTGACATTGATTCGGACCAACTTCTGCAGTTTTTTGGATATAAAACCACCAGTCTTTTCCATTGGCATGTCTAATCGCAGAAATTTTCTCCTCTATTCCAGAGACTTGCAGTTCAATATTCTTTTCAAGAACTTGATTGTTTTTCAGTTTAGTTTGAAGTAGATACCAACATGCGTTAGAGAAGCAAGCGGGAGTGTCTCTTATAACCTGTAGGTGTAAAATAATCAAAGTTGAGTCATAGATATTCGGAATAACTATGCCACCCATATTTGCAGTTTCGGAAAACTCAATAGAATCGCCATTGATTAATACTTGATTATTAGTGTTTAATAAGCTAACTCCATTGTTAGTTCCGTTGTTATAGTTAACGTAGAAAATTAAATTTCCTGAGTGATCGGAAAAGCTTAACGCTCCTTCACCACCAACCGTGAGTACTGGTATGGTATTTATGTTTGAGGTGTCGATAAAGCTAATGCCAACATTCCCCCCAAAAACCCAATTGGCATCGTGCTTGGCTTGTGAAAAACAAAGCATTGGAAAAAGTGATAAGGCAACTACCCATTTCATACTACTAAGATATAGAAAAGCCATGCTAGGTAGCATGGCTCTTCATAAAGACAACAGAATTAATGTTATTGAATTTTAATCAGCTTGTCCGTTCGCACCAATTCATTGTTTACCCACACTTTGTAGATATACATGCCGTTGGCCAGATTAAGTTTGCGCAGTGGAATAGTGTTAAGGCCCTCTTTTATTGCATATTTGCCTTCTACACCGCCGGCTAGGTTGTATAATAACACCGTACCCACTTCTTCTATGCCTAAATAAATATTGGCATCCATGCTTCCGTTAATTAGGTTGGGTATTAGGCGGTAATCGGCCAATGGCTCGTCCACAATTGCTATCGGTATTTCTTTTGGTTCATTGCTAGCATTACCGGCCCACTTTTTGGCCGTGGTGCAGCCCGCCTCCCAGTTATGGCCATATAGCTGAAGGCTATCGGCCGTTAATATGGCCCTGGCCTCGTACACCGCTGGTCCCGCCTCAAACCAACACTGCGTGGCTATGTTGTTCACTATATTCCACAATTCGCTGGTCAAGCCGCGTTGACTTATTTCAAGCTTGTTTAAGGCCATATCTTTAAGATTGGTTTCTATGGTATTGGTAGGATTTACCGCTTCAACACGAGCCTTTAGCTGAGCATGTTCGACACTATCCATACCGAAACCTTCAGTAGCTACTATATCGGCCTTAATGCTATCTAGCTGTAGCTCGGGCGACGTGGCGGAATAGTTTTGATAGAAGCTACTTTACTAAGCGCTTGTATACCTTTATGCAAGCCAGAAACAACCGACAAGGTCGCAAAAAAGGTGATTATTGCAATTAATACAACTTGTACCGTGGCACTTTCGGCTAAACCGAACAAGTAGTTCATACCTGTATTAATGTTGGCGATACCCAAACCCAAAGTGGTAGCTAAACCAAACATGGTTGACACTACCGCCATTACATCAATTACATTTCCCAGCGGGCCTCTCAATCGTTCGCCAAATAGGGGATACAGTATCCAACGGATGCCTAATGGCAAACCTTTGTTGTAAGTAAAAAAGGCAATAGCTAAACCCATTAAAGCATATACCGCCCAGCCATGTAAGCCCCAATGCAGGTAAGTAATGTTCATGGCTTGCTTGGCAGCCCCTAAAGTACCTGCCTCGCCATATGGTGGGTTTGAAAAGTGGAGTATGGGTTCAGCAACACTATAGAACATAAGTACCAAACCAATACCCGCATTGAACAACATACTCAACCAAGCAAAATTGGAAAACTCTGGCTTAGCCTCATTTCCACCAATACGAATAGCATTGAAACGACTAAAGCCTAAGTAAATAATAAAGCCCAAGATGATGTTAACCGCCAACACATAAAACCAGCCAAACTTATCAGATATAAAGCCCTGAGCTTCTTCAAAAATTCCTTTTGCAGACTCTTGATTGAGCACCGTAATTAACACAAACAAAATAATTATGCTTGCAGAACTGAAGAACACCCAAGGGTGGATACTCTTCTTTAACGTCTCTATTTGCGCTTTTATACTATCGATAACTGTTCACCCAGAGTTGATTTTGGCATATGCCGTGCTTGGACATCGCACTATGCGAATGTAACAAAAGCAAACTAAGGGCTTCTTTTGTAAAGAAGAGCCTGGGAGCAAAATCGCCGCTCAAAGCTCAATTTCAGTCCACGAAAAGTACTAGATCGTCAAATACTTATTACAAACCTGTAGGCCTATCAGGTCTAGATCGTTCTTCTTCGTTCGACTCGATCATCTCTTGATCGGCAGGAAGGTAGCTATTCTTTACACTAGGCACAAAGAACATACCTAAACAGAATAGAAACACGACTATAACAGTTCTCACCACCCGCATAGGTATGGTCATTTCGTTTTTGAACCAAACGGGTAGGGCAAGCATGCCCGCAAGAAAAAGAAAAACACCTCCCAAATAAGCATTCTCTACAAAAATGGCTCCAAATGAACAGAAAAATAAAAAGGCTATTCCCGCCCAACGAATTACATTGAACAAGGTTTTTAAATAAGCTTCACCTAGGTTTGACATGGAGTAAATATAGTTTATCTGAAAATTCTATGCACCTATCATGCTGCCGCCGCACACTCGAAGAGTTTGCCCTGTTATTCCTTTGGCACCAGGCATACATAAGAAGGCTGTCATTTCGGCAATATCTTCTGGGTAACCAGCTTGAGCAAGGTTATTCAATCTACGACCACCTTCTTTAGTAAAAAAGGGCATAGTTTCCGTCATTTTAGTTTCAATAAAACCTGGTGCAATGGCATTGATACTTATATTTCTAGCACTCAATTCTGGAGCGTAGGCTTCGGCATAGCCTATTAAGGCCGCCTTAGTAGCCGCATAATTGGATTGGCCAAAATTACCCGACAATCCAGAAATGGAAGACATCCCTATTATCGTTCCACCTTCTTTCAAAGTATTCGGCACTAGTTCTTTATTGATATTGAGGATGGCCTGAAAGTTTACAGCCAGTACCATATCCCAGTACTTCTTATCCATTTTCGACAGTGTCTTATCTCTTGTGATACCCGCGTTGTGAATAAGCATATCCACTGCCCCAGCCTCTTGTTCTAACCAGGATCTTAGTTTCTCTGGAGCATCGCTTGCTGTAACGTCCAAGGCCATGAAGCTACCATTGCAGTCGGCAGCTACTTTACTTCCATGTTTTTCTTCTTGAGGCATGTCAACTACCATCACCTTTGCACCTTCGCGGGCTAGAGTATAAGCTATTGCCGCACCTATACCACGTGCAGCACCAGTTACTAAAGCTACTTTTCCTTCTAAAGACTTTTTGAATCCATCTGTAGGAACAGAAATTGCATCACCGACAGTAAGCGGTTGAGCATCTACATAAGCAGAGTGATCACTTAATAAATAGATAGCTGAAAGTAGAAGTTGTTGTGCTTTTATCGCATCATCCTTACCCGTCCAAACCAGCATATTAGCAGTTGACCCTTTTCGGCCTATCTCTTTAGCAATAGAACGTACTATACCATCTAAAGCTCGTTGGATGGCCTTTCCTTCAACGGTTTCAGCATTTCCAGCTATCACTACTATTCGTCCGTTACGTTTTAGCTTTCTCAAATTAGTATTGAAGAAGGAATAAGCCCCCACTAGATCATCTACCGTACGATACGCTGTACCATCTAATATCAAGCCATTTACTTTGTCATCACCTAAAGAAATACTTAAGCCCGCTTCTTTCAGCTTGGCTGCCATGTCATCACTTATCTGGGCAATTGCGGTTCTTCCTTCCAACGGCTTTTCAGCATAAGCCGCTTGGCTACGATTTAAGGTTTCAGGAGTGGGTAGAGGTAAGCCTAGGGTGTCTACTACTTTACGGGCAAAGGTGCCTTTGGCCAAATAATCGCTCATGGTATGTTAATTAGTGCAGCCCGAAATTCGGGAATTTTGGGGAGATAGAAGAGGGTGACAGAATTATAGACTATAATAGTAGCTTCACTTTACCGATGGCCTTACCTACATCCTTCTTGATCTCACATTCCCAAATAGTGAGTGCCCGCCAGCCTAGTTCTTCTAGCTTGGCTAGTTTGTCTTTATCACGTTCTTGGTTTCGGTTGAGTTTTTTAGTCCAAAATTCCACGTTCGACTTCGGAAAAGATGGCTGGCAATACGGGCATCGGTGCCAATAGCAGCCATTTACAAATATGGCTAGCTTCTTCCCTACATAGGCTATATCTGGTCGGCCAGGTACTTTCTTCCAATGTAATCGGTAGCCAGCTAGTCCAGCTTCACGAAGAGCTTGGCGTAAGTTAACCTCTGGCTTGGTGTTGCGGTCTTTAATAGCGCTCATCACTTTTGAGGTGATCTCATTTTTAGGTATAGGCGCTCTGCCATCTCTTATGTAAGTCCGTTCTTTCACTATAACCTTATTATTTATCGGCCGCTTTCATTATTTAAAACAACAATCCTAAATTTAGTTTATCACTAAAGCAATAGAATATGGGGTTACAGCATCTTATTAAAACCATATCAACATGTTTTCAACAATAAAATAGCATTTACCAATTATTAAGTTTATCTTTGCACCCGAATTGGGCGGTAGTACGCTTGCGGATAAAGAACACAAAGCACCCGCAAAAACGTATTACCATTAATGCCCCCAAGCGGCCTGCAGTTTTCCTTGGTTAACTACACAAAGCTTGACAAAGAGCTTTGCCATTAGTTAACCCGTCAAAAAAGGACTGTAATAACCCTTTCATATCTCCAATTACATTTTAATAATTTTCAGAAACACCATTGGTACATTCGTATATACGGTTTGTGCTGATATAAATACAGACAATGAGTAATACTTCATTTAAACGTAAAAGTCGCCCTAGCGCATCTTCTTCTTTTTCTTCAAGCGATCGTCGCGGTGGCGGCGGTGGCTTCAAACGCAACGGCAATGGCGGTGGCGGCAATAGCGGCGGCGGTCGTGGCCGAGGTGGTCGTGGCGGCGGTGGTCGTAAAGTAAGCGAACTTGACCCGAACAGCTTAATACAAACGGCTAAGCCAAAAGAAACACGTAACTACGAACCCTCACGTACATTCAACGAAATGCCGCTTGATCACAGATTAAAGCAACGTATTGAGAATAAAGGGTTTAAATACCCAACGGAAATTCAAGATCTTACTTTGGAAAGCTTGATGGAAGGTAACGACCTAAAAGGTATTGCCGAAACAGGATCTGGTAAAACAGGTGCTTTCCTTATTCCTATCATTGATCGTTTGATATTTAATGATAACGATCACTGCCTAATACTTGTACCTACACGTGAGCTTGCTTTACAGGTAGAAACAGAATTTAAGAGTTTAACTAAAGGACTTAAACTATACAGCCACACCTTAATAGGTGGTACTAGTGTAAGCCGCGACATTCACGAACTACGTCGTCATCACCATATCATCATCGGTACTCCTGGTCGTGTTATGGATATGTTAGATAGAGGTGCACTTCGCTTGAAAACATTTACTACTCTAGTATTAGATGAGTTTGACCGCATGTTGGACATGGGTTTTGTGGGTGATGTGAATCGCATTAGCGATGACTTGGTAAACCGTAAGCAAACCATTCTTTTCTCTGCCACTGAAAATGGTAAGCAACGCGCAGCTATCGATAGCTTGTTAAAGAACCCTATGGAAGTTAAAGTATCATCAGGTACTTCTTCTGCAGAGCATATTGATCAAGACATTGTACGCATCCCTCGTGGAAAAGAGAAATTTGATGTACTAATTGAAATGCTAAATCGTGAAGGTTTCGACCGTGTATTGGTATTTGCCGAAACTAAGCGTTGGGTTGAAAAGATCACTAAGAAATTGAATCAATCAGGTATTGCATCTGATGAGATACATGGTAACAAATCGCAGAACTATCGCCAACGTGCTTTGAGCAAATTCAAAACAGGTAAGATAAAAGTGCTAGTAGCTACTGATGTTGCATCTCGTGGAATTGACGTAAACGACGTTACTCAAGTGATTAACTACGAACTACCAGTTGATATGGAAAGTTACATCCACCGTATTGGTCGTACCGGCCGTGCCGGTAAAACTGGTGCTGCTTTTACCTTAGTAGGAGCTAACTAATAAATAGACATTTTGGGAGCTACTTGGCGAAAGCCAAAAAGTAGTAATTAGTCCCTTGATGGAACTGATCTTCAAAAGCCGCCTTAGTAAAGGCGGCTTTTTTATTTAGCCAATTCTCCATTGTAGTTACTTGCATGCCGTAGCTACTAAGTAAGTCAAATACTTGGGCGGGTGTTGTGCCGTAAACGTTTGCTGCGCCTAGGCCATGCTCAAAAACAATAATGGGTTTGCTTTCCGTAATTACCCGCTCGGCACCTTGCAGTACTTCTAGCTCAGCACCCTCTACATCTATTTTTATCAGGTCGATCTTAATATCTGCTGGAATGAGATTATCCATCCGTTCGGTTTGTACGGTAATGGTTTCGGTCTCTTCATTGGGGCGATCAAACTCACGTTGCTTAAAACCACTGTAGGGCAAATTGCTTTTCACCATGGTGAAGGTGCGCTCCTCCGCTACATTGCTGAGGCCCACATTATGCAAATGGCAGTTGGCTGGGTACTTACCCTGTAGCGCTCGATATAAATGAGGTATCGGCTCAAAGCCATAATGTTGACCCTTGGGAGCTGCTGCTAAGAGCAATTCCAATATCTCTGCTTTATATAATCCCACATCAGCGGTATTACTGTTGGGGCGAAGTACTTTTTTAATGACCTTTAGGGTTTGCCTGTCGTACTTCTGATTTTTGGTCAGGTCGATGGGAAGGGCCTTGGCCCAGTTTTTTAAGGTGTCTTTTATACCCATAGTTTGGCTGCGGTGCAGTTATGGTGCAAAAAACGACTTTTTCTGGCGTTTTAGTGCATTTTTGGTGCACTCCAAATTAAGAACCCAGTGATAGCAAGGGTTTCAATAGGGGGTTTTGGCGGCTTAGTAGAGGTTTTAAAACCCACACAATCGTTTGAACATCAAGCACTTAACCTAAATAAAGTAGATGTTTAAAGTGTAAACAGCTGATTATCTACCGCTTACTTACCTTATTATAGCTTATAGCTTTCTGCCTAGTGCATTTAAACCGCTCCACGCCGTCGGGGCGCTTAAATCGGTGTTTTGTCTTTCGGCCTTGCACGCGTTTGCGCCACATGTTAAAACTGCTGCGCTTCATCTCCTGTCGCATCAGCTCTATTACTTCCTGTTCTTTCACGCCAAACTGAAATTCTATAGCTTCAAAGGGTGTTCTGTCTTCCCAGGCCATTTCCACTATACGGTCTTTATCGTGCTGTGTAAGTTGCATGAAGATGTAACGGGTACACATAGCGCATTGTTTGTTTCTAGTGGATATGTGTTCGCTATATTTGTTTTCTTTTTTCAAAAACACCTTCTATGTGCGTTGCAGGATTAATTCTACTGGGGCTATTATGGTTAATTACTAATGGAAAGCCCGCCAAAAGCAAAATCACCATTAAACCAAACCAGCAAATAACATTGGCTGGGCTTAGCGGCAAATCGTTTAATATGAAAATTGAAAATGCCTCTAGCACAGAGGTAAAGGCAGTTACACAAAGTAATACCGGAGAAAGTAACCTTAGCCATAGCATCGCTGCCACTGAAGAGAAGAATGTACCCCTTTCAGAAACGGAGCAAGTGCTTTTTCAAAATCATGGAGATACTGCTGCTACCATCAACTTGGAAATAAGACCTCGTGGTATTGAAATTAGTTTGGAAGCGGGTAACATTTCAGAAAATTAATCACTGTAACTACTCCAT
Source organism: uncultured Chitinophagaceae bacterium (assembly GCA_964352775.1). Taxonomy (GTDB): domain Bacteria; phylum Bacteroidota; class Bacteroidia; order Chitinophagales; family CAIOSU01; genus CAYGTK01. The sequence goes on along the minus strand of CAYGTK010000014.1, from coordinate 24,191 downwards.
TAGGCTTTTAATGTTAGCGATGTAAGCCTCCACCGTCATCGCAGGATGCTTCATCTTCCCCAGTACCTTACCCTCTACATCCAATAGCAACACCAACGGAAAGCTACCCGATTGATTATAGCGCTCCGCCAAAGCCTCATTATGCGCAGTTTGTTCTGGCGATAATCGGTTTTGCTTCCTAGCGGGGAAATCAAGGTTTAGCAGTACTAAATTCTCCTTTGCAAAAGTTTGAAAAGCCTCTTGTTGAAACAGGTCTTTCTCTAATCGCATGCAGTTGGCGCACCAGTCTGACCCACTAAAATTCATCAGAATTACTTTGCCTTCGGCTTTGGCCTGTTGTTTGGCTTGTTCCATATCGGTTAGCCAGTTGGCTTCGGTGGTGTACGAAGTTAGACTGAGTAAAAGAACCATTCCGGTAACTATCAATTTCATGTGGCTAAATTACGGGTTGTGGTTATACTTTGCGAGAACGCATTACAAATGCTGTTTTCTTTGCGTACTCGTATGCATACAAGTACGATTAACAGTCAGAGACTCTTGGGCTGTTTGGTCACCAGTCGGAGACTGGCAACAGCTAGGTAGAAACGACGTTGTTCTTACTTAACTTTGTCTTTAAGCCTATCTAGTTCCTCCTCTAGGTCGCGTATTTTTTGCTGCATCCAGCGCTCTTTCTCTTTTTTCTCCAAACGCTCTTCTATTCGTCGCAATAGTTCCTCTTCAGAAGGTTCTGTTTTGGAAGGGTTACCATTACCTCGACTAACAAGTACAGTCAAAATTCCAAAACCTACTAGCAGAGCTAGAATTAGCAAAGTAGAGTTATCAGCGGAAGAAAGGGCATTTGGGATTGAACTACCAAGAGCTCCAATTGGAACAGCCCACACTAAGTTTTTGCCAATGGACATACCTATTACTGTTTTGCGGTAGTTCCAAGGTTCAAGTTCTACTTACAATTCAATAATAAATACGCCCCAAGGGTTGTCGGCGATTTTACTTAGCACTGAAACCTTAAGATAGCAGTCATGTACTACCTCCAGTGCCAGAGTTGTTGTGTCTATAAGTCAAATATATGAAGCTCGCCCAAAAAAGTCAATAGTGCCCAATAATATTTTCAATATCACCTACTAGCGGTTCTGCCATTTGCTGGGGAATTCCTTGCTGTATCGCTTCATTTAAGTCTACTTTTTGTGTAAACCTATTTCAGGACGAGACAACCATACGGTCTCCGACTGTTAAACCAAGTGAACAAGAACATTAGGGTTAACTACTAAATAGGAACCTTGGCAGTTAGTTCAATAATTAGAGTGGTTTGGTTTGCAAGCATCAACACACTCTGTGTGGAGGTGTCTTTCTTGGTAAATAGCTTTAAGTTGAGGGTATACTCGTCAGTCTGAGACTGACAGGTCGTTTAGTCCCCCCGCTCTCGCCAGTCTCTGACTGGTGATGACTGACCAAACAGTCCCCGACTGTTAAGCCAAAGGAACACGCCCTTTTGGATAAGCAACTTAAATAGTAACCTTGGCAGTTAGTTCAACAATTAGAGTGGTTTGGTTTGCAATCGTCGATAGACGCTATGTAGTGGCGTCTTTCTTGGTAAATGGCTTTGAGTTAAGGGCATTCTCGTCAGTCAGAGACTGACAGGTCATTTGGTCACCAGTCAGGAGACTGGCGACAGCTCTAGCATTTGCAATGCGTTTACAAAAAACAATCTACCTTAAAGCCATTCGTGCCGTTGTTTGAGTCGACAAAATTAAACACTACTGAATACGGGCAACGACCAACAAAAAGTACCGTAACTGTACCATTTTAGCCCAAAACTCACCCATAATTTTTTATCCACATACATTTCAAACCCCCATGAATAGGGGACTTGAGCAAACGCACACAAATATAAGATATCGTATATAGGCTGTATACCTTGGTGGGCCGTGCTTACAAGATGTTATCATCATGCCAAAACTATACACCCAAATCCCAAGTATCTACTTCCGCCCGGCAATAATAGCCTCCACCACGCTAGGATCCAGCAAGGTAGAGGTATCGCCCAAATTATCCGTTTCGTTACTCGCAATTTTACGAAGGATGCGGCGCATAATCTTTCCGCTTCGGGTTTTGGGTAGGCCACTTACAAATTGAATTTTATCGGGCTTGGCAATTGGCCCGATGGTGTTTGCTACCAAATCGCATATCTCCTTACGCAGTTTATCATGATCTTCCACATGATGGTAGCAGGTAACATAGGCATACAGCGCGTTCCCCTTCACATCGTGTGGAAAACCAACAATGGCAGATTCTACAATGTCTTCATGCTCATTTATCGCATTTTCTATAGGCGCAGTGCCCAAATTATGGCCTGAAACGATAACAATATCATCTACCCTTCCCGTAATTCTATAGTGACCATCTGCATCACGCAAAGCCCCATCACCCGTAAAGTAGTTGCCAGGGAAAGTACTGAAATAGGTGTCCTTAAATCGCTGATGGTCGCCCCAAATAGTACGCGCCATACTTGGCCAAGGGTATTTAATTGCCAATCTACCTTCTGCTGGGTTGCCCGTCACTTCATTACCCTTATCATCCATCAAACAAGGCTGAATACCTGGCTGAGGTAGCATGGCAAAAGTAGGCTTAGCATCCTTCATAAACCCTAGCGGACTAATCATCATGCCGCCCGTTTCGGTTTGCCACCAGGTATCTACTATGGGGCAATTCTTTTTACCTATATTATCATCGTACCAATGCCAAGCTTCTTCATTAATAGGTTCGCCTACGGTGCCTAAAACCCTTAAGCAAGAGAGGTCGTGGCGGTTCAGTTCTTCCTCATTTGTTTGCTTAGCTAAAGCACGAATGGCGGTAGGTGCCGTATAAAAATGAGTGACCTTATGTTTCTCCACTATCTCCCAAAAGCGGGCACAGTCAGGATAAGAAGGCATCCCCTCAAACATTACCGTAATTGCCCCCATAGCTAGCGGGCCATACACAATGTAGCTATGCCCCGTTATCCAACCAATATCAGCCGTACACCAATAGATGTCGCCATCGTTATACTGAAATACATTTTTAAAGGTGTAGCTACTGTACACCATATAACCAGCAGTGCTATGCACCATCCCCTTCGGTTTCCCTGTACTTCCAGAAGTATATAAAATGAATAAAGGGTCTTCGGAATCCATTATTTCAGCGGGGCATTCGGTACTCACGCCTTCAACAGCATCGCTCCACCAAATGTCACGGCCTGCTTTCATGCTCACCGCTTCTCCAGTTCTCTTTAACACTATGGCCTTCTCAATACTTGGACAGCTTTCTAAAGCCTTATCGGTAATTCCTTTCAGGTCAATAATTTTTGCTCCGCGATAGCTGCCGTCACTTGTTAGCACCACCTTACACTCCGCATCATTTATCCGCGAAGCCAAAGCAGTAGAAGAAAAACCAGCAAACACCACCGAATGTATCGCCCCTATTCGGGCACAGGCCAATACAGCAATAGCCAATTCAGGCACCATAGGCATGTACACACATACACGGTCGCCCTTTCCTACGCCAATATTTTTCAAAGCATTGGCAAATTGACACACCTTAGCATGCAGTTCTTTATAACTAATGTGTAACGCTTCGTCACCTGGTTCATTGGGTTCCCAAAGGATGGCGGTTTGGTCGCCACGTTCCTCTAAATGGCGATCGAGACAGTTCTCGGTGATATTTAGTTTGCCGTTCAAAAACCATTTTACCTCTGGCTTATGTAGGTCGTATTCCAAGGTTTTATCCCACTTCTTACGCCAGTGGTAGGTCTCTGCTATTTTATCCCAAAAAGCTTCGGGGTCGTTCACACTTTCTTCGTAAAGTCTTTCGTAGTCTGCCTTACTGCGGGCAATATATTGATCTATAGCGTTCATCATGGCTCAAAAAATGTTGTGAATGGCTGAATTTACGATCTTTCTTGCACAAGGTCATTGCGTTTCCAGTCGTAAGAGCCATAGTCACCATGATTATGCTTATCCCAACATTGCCATTACAGTACTTATTTACCTCTCCAATGCTTGATAAGTCTGTTGAAGATGTAGAAGTGACTGATAACGTTTACCACCCCGATAGTTACAAAAGCCCACCACATAGTACCTAAGTCGTAGTTGTAAAATTCGATACCGAATACTTGCGGAAAGGCTACCAGTAGATCAACAAAACCGAAGATGTTGAATACCCAAGTCAAGGCAATGGCGTACTGCCATTTGTTACGAAGGGCAATAGCGGTGATGATAGCCAGAATAGAAGTAGTATAATCCCAAATACCCACGGTAAAGGCCAAGTCGTCAGGAAAGTCATCGTACACTTGGGTATCTACCATAAATACCATACCCAAGTAGCGTAGACCGTGTATTAGCACCATGGGCACAAGGGCATCGTAAATAGATAGCTTGGCCAAGCGCGGGAACACCCACCACTTGAACACTAGTGAAAACGTAATTAAGCCCGCTACGGCTTGCATATTGAGGATGATAAAGTTGTTCATTGTAATTTCTTTTTTGAGTTTAAGAGCTGTTTATAGAAGTGGTATATGTGTTTACTATATTTACAAGTGCCGCCCACCTAAATTCTAAATAGGCCAGTAGAAACGGCGAAGAGGTTTAGCTTTTCTATTTGACTTGTTTTTGAAAACCCAACAAAGCAAAAACGCCGGAAGCGATAGCAACCGAAACCCTTACCCAGTGAAAAACAATCCACCCCTGTAGTTTGCTGGTAGCTATGGCTGCGTCATATTTCAAGGCCATAAAATCTAAATTCATAGGTAGGTGATAGACCGATGTTTGCAGAATAGTAAGCGTTAAGCCCAAAAAGGCATACATCCAATACTTTTTACTTTCTGCTGTTTTTTCCGTTTTCACATACAAAAACAGACTCCCCAGCCAAGCTGGTAAAAGGGTTGCCGCAGTAGGTGTAAGCAATAGTGGGAAATCGACCTTAAAGCTTTCCATAAAAGCGATAGGCTCAAGCGACAGCCAATGGATGCCATAGCTTAAACCGATGTTTATCATATTGCCGGCAAAGGCACCAATTGCAAGAATGGTAACTATTGCTATTGTTTTTTTCATGGTTTACTTATTAAAGTTGATTTGTTCTTGCCATGGTGTTTGAAAGACGATAGCCCTTAATGGAATACCAAGCAGCTATAAATACTGCAGCTGCCCTTACCCAATGCAATAGCAGCCACATATTGAGATTACTGGTCGCTTCTTCAGCGGTGTACTTAAAGGCCATAAAATTTAAATTAGTGGGCAGGTGGTATATATTGGTTATCATAAATGCCGTTAACATGCCTACCATAGCGTATATCCAAGGTTGGCGAATTTCCGCTTGCCCTTTTAATATCACCGCCAAGGAAATGGTGGAGACCAAAGCAGGCAGTAGCATCAATACTGTAGGCAGAATGAAGTAAGGGAACTCAGCCGAAAAAACTTCCATGAACCTAAGTGGCTCCAGTGTTTTCCAAAAGACTCCAAACCCCAATCCCATGGCGAGTAAAATACCAAAAGAACCACTGGTGGTAAATACGGCGATTGCGGGCCATTTTTTTTCATTTTCTTATGCCTTCTTAAGGCGAGTATCTATTAAATAGTAGTCCATTACGTCGCGCCTAAAAAGTAACAACACTGCAATACTCTGAATAGTAAATGTGAATAGCAGAGAACCATATACCAGTGCAGGGCTTGCTGTATCAGCTGACATTGGGTAGAGCCATTCGGTGGCTAAGCCATTAGCATAATCGAAAGCACCTAGCGCACTGTACATAATAAGTAATGCCCATGTTTTTACTCCCTTTCCTTTCAAAAGAAAGTAAATGACCACAGGTACTAATATGCCTAAGATCGAATCGCTCAACCATGGCGCAAACCATGCGTTGGGATTAACACCGCCATTCATTTCAAGCGACGAAAAGAAAAGGACAGTTTGCGCTCTAAGAATGGTTAATGCCGTGAACGCGACAATTAAATAAATGGTTTTGGGTGTCTGTTTGGTATTCAAAGTAGGTGGGTTAATTTTTAGGATTTGGGATAGGCTCTTTATTCAACTGACTGAAAATGAACTTTGGGGCCAAGCGGCTCATCAACTTCAATTGTTTGGAAACGCCTGGTGTTATTTCCTCCTTTCCGCGGGTGAAGTCTTTCCAGAAAATATTGGCTAACTTTTCAGTGGGCATTGGTTTCAGTCGGTCATCCGTTAGTTCGGCATCTTCCGCTAACTGAGTAGCAACTACAGGCGGCAAAAGCTCGACTACCTTTATATGATGAGGCTTTAACTGCGGACGAATAGCTTGGGTCCAAAAATGGAGGGCGGCCTTAGTGCCGGAATACACAGGTGCTTGCGAGAAAGTAACATAAGCCAAACCGGAAGAAACATTAATAAGCACTGCACTTTTACTTCTTTTCAGTTGCGCAAGAAAGTAGTGCAGCATACGGATAGGGCCGTGATAGTTAATCTCGATTTCAGCAAATTGTACCTGTAAGTCGTTCCTTTCATTACCGGCATCTATCAAATTCATAATGCCAGCATTGTTTACCAGAATATCTATACCGCCAAACTGTTCTTCTATGTTTTCCGCTAAAGCTTTTGCGTCGGCATTTTGGGTCACATCGCTTTGTATTATTTCAATTGCTGGGTAATCAGCTTTTACTTTTTCAAGCTTTTTTAAGTTTCGCCCGGTTATAATA
>CAYGTK010000014.1:0-17480 GCA_964352775.1 uncultured Chitinophagaceae bacterium | reverse complement strand
GTTATAATAACCGTGTTATCGTTTGCCAAAAACTTCTTGGCAAGGGCCAATCCTATACCTGATCCGCCGCCTGTTATCAATACCTTCTGTTTGCTTGTTTTCATTGTTTTTTCTGTTAAAGTGCTCCTGTATTTAGAAGTTTGTTGTGCATGTAAAGCATAAGAGCGGTGGGAACCAACTCAATCAAAATGCCGAAAATGATAATGGGCGTTGGCGGGTAACTCACTAATGCCGCTGTTCTAACCAAACCACCAATGAACAATGCTATCATTAAGAACCGAAACAAAGCCACTTCACTAGGAAACCAAGCCACATAAAAAAAGGCTGTAGACATAGAGGCCCACATTGCGGACACAAATCGGTGATTGTTATCTGCCATGGCCCCTTCTGCGGCATTGAATGGACTAGTAGCGCCCATAAACCCCGTTGCAAGAGATATGACACCATACATCACTAAAAAAACTCGAATAAATAGTAACATTACACTACTACTTTAGGGTAAGCTATAAGGAACAATACAGGTCCTGATGATCTCTTATCAAGAGGGTTACCAAGTACCAGTTCAGTAAGAAGAGGGCTAGAGTGTTTTGTCATAATACACAGGCATTTTGCTTGCCTTATTACTTAGACAAGCAAAAACACGATGTGTAAAGACTTTGGAGAAATTAATTCAAATTTAGGCGTATTCGCCAGTCGTCGCCTTCCAATATTTTTTCGATGAAGTTCTTTTTCTCGAAGCTGGTTTTGAAGCTATGGTCGCGGTGTATCTCTTTGTATAGCAGTTCCGAATCATCAACCAGATACTGGGCATCGGCTTCTAATTCCTTTTTGAAAGTGGAAAATTCCTTTCGATTATAAAGCAGGTCTTTGGCGTTTATCATATTATGCTGCAATACAACGGTTACCTTCTTATGACATCGGCAAGGGTTTGAAGGGTCAACCAAGCCACACTTATTGAGCATAAAATTATGGAGGTCTTTCCGGGCCTTGCTCAACTTCATGCGGTAATTGGCTTTGGACAGTTCCATAATCTCCGAACCTACATTATGGTCGGCTCCAAAAATGTCGCCAATAATATAGATCATCCGCTGCTCCTTATTCAGGCACAACAACATCCCTGAAAGACACTGCAGCCGCACTTCCCTTATCTCCTCTTTTTTTATCTCCTGCTCTTCCGCCGATATGTCGATGTTAGGTGCTGCATCCAATAGATGGCCAAGATCTTCAAAGTTGGAAGCGAACACGTTACCTGGTTTTTTCTTATCGTTCAAAAAGTGGTTCTGTACAATTCGATAGGCCCAAGTACGAAAGGAACTTCGACCTTCAAACGATTTTAAGTTGGCAATTATCTTCAAGAGAGCCTCTTGCGTCAGGTCTTCCGCTTGCACCGGGTCGCCTATCATTTTCCAAGCCAAGTTGTAGACAAACGGTTGATGCCTAAGTATCAACCCATTCAGCGATTCTTTTTTCCCTTCTAAAATCTCGGTAACCAGTATGCTATCGGGCGTATCATTCGCGTAAGTGGTAGAAAATGGGTTCATCTTGGGTTCATTTCGGTTGCTAATGGCTGAATTTACGATCTTTCCTGCACAAGGCTATTGCATTTTCAAAAGTTCCGTTCTATCTTTCCAGTGTGATTACATCTACACATACCTCTATTTGTTGCAACTCATGTTGTTGTCAATTGAAAAATTGGGAGGGCGTGTAGTGTAAATACATCACATAAAAGAAATTGGATAAAAGCCTTCCCGAACCTCGGGAGGGCTTTTTTCGTTTAATAACCTTAAAATTGAAAAAGAAAATGTCTCTAACTACTACCGTCGAAGTTTTTACACCCGCTACATTAACTTACAATAGCGAGCCAAAGATTTACGTGATACACGAGAATGAAGCATGGGTAGAACCCTTGCGGGAAGCTTTCCGTGAGCAAGGTTTACCATTTGCCGAGATATTTTTAGATACTGGTTTGGTAGACTTGAGTGCCACTCCACCAGAAGGGATATTCTACAATAGAATGAGTGCATCTTCACATACCCGCGATCATCGTTATGCTGTTGAATTGACTGGGCCATTCATCGCTTGGTTAGAGGCACATGGTAGAAAAGTAGTCAACAACCGCAGAGCACTTCAGCTAGAGGTACGTAAGTTTGAGCAGTACTTAGAGCTGAATAAATACGGCGTGCCCACCCCAAAAACCGTAGCAGCAAACTCCAAGAAAACTTTGGTAGAAGCTGCCAAGCAACTAAACTTAGAGCCTTTCATTATTAAACCAAACCGTGGCGGTAAGGGATTAGGTGTAACGCTGTTTAACACTGTAGAAGAGCTAGAGGGCTGGCTAGCCAATACGGACGAGATAGATACTTTGGATGGCATAACCCTTGTACAAGAATATGTGAAGCCTGCCGATGGTCACATTGTGCGCACCGAGTTTATCAATGGTAAATTCTACTACGCAGTTCGGGTTGATGCAAGTGATGGCTTTGAACTATGCCCTGCAGATGTTTGCCAAGTAGGTGATGCTTTTTGCCCAACCGACGGAGGAGCAATAGAAGAAAAACCCAAGTTCCAAATAGCAGAGAATTACGAAAATCCTGACTTAGATAAATACGCCCAGTTTTTAGCAGCAAATGGCATTGAAATAGGTGCCCTAGAATACGCTCAAAAAGCCAATGGTGAACGCATAGTATACGATGTAAACATCAACACCAATTACAACAGCGGTGCCGAACAAACCTTTGGTGATGTAAGTGGTATGGGACAAATAGCAAGGTTTTTGGGGGAAGTATTTAAAGAGCGATACGCACCAAAAGCTATTAGGGCTTAAGTAGATTTTAAGGGAGACTTACTTATACATTCCCAGCGCTTATCCTCCAATTTGTAAAGGGATACTTCTTTTGCCATAAAGGAATCGGCGAATAGCAATTCTTCATACTTTTCCCAAAGTTGCTCAAAAACGGAGCTAACATCTTTATAAGCAACAGTAAGGTGTGCCTTTATTTTGGCTCGCGATTCTCCCTTTCGCTGTCCACGGAAAGTGTAATTGATCTCTTTTTTCAACCCCCTAAAAAGTGCTTGCATTGCTGGTTCATCTTCTACATCTATGTACAAGGTGTGTTCACTAAAATGACGAAAGCCATTGAGCTTCACCTCAAAGTCAGTAACTAATACTGCGGCACGGCTCACAGCGCTTTGTAATTCCTCCTGATGGTTCTGAGGAAGAAAGAAGGGTTTTATTAAAGTGATGTGCGGCACTTTATTTAAGGCATGCTTGCAACCAAATTCCTTAGCTATATCTTCTTTTATCTGCCTATGCTTCTTCTCTATTTCAAGAGGAGGAATAATAGCGATGTAGTATAAACCTTTTGAACTCATTTTTTTCCTTCCACTAATTTGCACGAAAATAAGGTGTCAAACAATCAGCTATTGATTATTGACGATAGACTCCCAACTAATTTGCACCCCTCCCCATCGCTCCGTAACTTCATAGTGTAAAATTGACGGTAAGCTACCCCTTCCCTATCTCGGGTAAACCAAATAGCTACCGATGAAAACAGTACACCATGAGACTATTTTTGTTATCGTGCATTTACTTAGTAGTTAGCTTATCTCTTCAAGCCCAAGTGGTATCTATAAGCCCAGAGGCACCTGGTGTAGATAGTACCATAACCATCACCTACGATGCTTCACAAGGAAATGGTGCCTTACAGGGAGCCGCTGGGCCAATTTATATTCATACTGGCGTGCTAAGCCCCGCAAGTGCTGACAATAGTGATTGGCAGAACGTACAAGGTAACTGGGCCACTGCCGACCCTAACGTTGAAATGACTAGCCTTGGTAACAACTTATATACCATCAGTTTCAACATTAGTAGCTACTATGGGCTTGCTCCTAATGATGCTGTGCTAGCCTTGGCAATGGTATTCCGCAACCAAGATGGTACAGTAGTGGGTAAAACCGCTGACGACGCTGATATTTTGTACGAACTTACCTTAAGGGAATATCAGTCGCACAGCTTGGTCGGTAATAAGGTGATAGTAGTTGGGGCAAATGGAAATCTGGAAATACTACCCTATACTGATAGAAGCATACAGGTAGCTACAACATTTGGCAACGGTACTTTTTCTGATACTTCATATAGTGTTATCGCCCAGCCCTATAACCAAGCACCCACTGTAACAGACAATGCTAACAGCTTAATGATCTCTACAGGTCCAGTCGAAATTACGGTAGACAAAACTGACCTTACACTTACCTATATGGTAGATGGCGACATGGTATTGAGCGAATCGCAGGGTTACTATGAAAATGCTGAAGGCAGGGGTTTAAAATTCGACCTACAGGCAGATGAAAGCATCTACGGTGCAGGGTCAAGAGCTATTCCTGTGAATAGACGTGGTTTCCGATTTGACACCTATAACCGACCAAACTACAGTTATAGTAATGGGGCACAAACCTTGAACATCTCCATTCCCTTCATTACCTCTTCAAATACCTACGGGCTGTATTTTGAAAATCGCAGCCCTGCCATTTTTGATGTGGGTTTTAGGAATGAGAACGAGTTGACCTATGAGTCGGAATTCGGCACCCTATCGTACATCTTTATTGGGGCAAATTCTAACGATCAGTTATTGGAAGAATACACGCATTTAACGGGTCGCCAACCACTACCACCACGCTGGGCCATGGGGTATATACAGTCGCGATTTGGCTATCAAAGCGAGCAAGAGGTACGCAACTTGATAAATACCATGAAGCAAGATGACTGGCCTATTGATGCGGTGATATTGGACCTCTACTGGTTTGGCCAAGCCAACCAAACAGGTAATATGGCTTGGGACTTGAACAACTGGCCCAACCCAACCCAAATGATACAAGACTTTAAAAACGATGGCATTAAAACCATACTTATCAGCCAGCCATTTGTTACTCAAAACTCATTCAATTACGCTGATGCTGAGGCCAATTTATTATTCGGCAGAGACATTACAGGTAACTTCACTTACATCATCCCAGGCTTTTGGGCAGGCCCTGCTGGCTTGCTAGACATTACCAACCCAGCCATGCGCAGATGGATGTGGAACAAGTATAAAGACCGCACTGATGAAGGCGTGGCAGGCTGGTGGTGCGACTTAGTAGAGCCTGAAACTCATCCCGATGATCTACAGCATTTAAATGGAGGCGGAGCAAGAAATGTCCATAACATATATGCATTGCTATGGGCAGAAATGCTGTACGAGAACTACAAGATAAACTACCCGAACCAACGGCTTTTTAACTTGATACGTTCAGGCTATGCAGGCTCTCAACGCTTTAGCACCATATTATGGTCGGGCGATGTAGCTAGAAATTGGTCGGGGCTACAGTCGCAATTGCCTATCATGTTAGGTGCAGGAATGAGCGGCTCGGCCTATATGCACTCCGATGCTGGTGGCTTTGCTGCTGGCGGACCCGATGATGACCTTTTTACTCGATGGATACAGTTCAGCGCATTCACTCCAATAATGCGCCCTCATGGCGACCCTAATGCTAACTCTGAACCTGTTTATTACAACTCCTTTGTTCAAAATGCCACCAAACCATTTATTGAGTTACGTTACAAGCTACTGCCTTACAATTATACCCTAGCCTATAACAATTCAACAATTGGGCGCCCCTTGGCATTACCCATGTGTTATTTCGACCCTCGAAACACAGCAGTGAAAGATATTTCTGACCAGTACTATTGGGGCCCTAACTTTTTAGTTGCCCCGCTGCTGGATGCTGGACAGAGTAGCAGAAATGTAATACTACCAGAAGGAAACTGGACAAATTTCTTTAGCGGAGAAGTATACAGTGGCCCAGGTATAGTGAACGTATCTTCAGCTTTTGAAGAGCTACCCTTATTGGTGAAAGGAGGAAGCATAATACCTACTACACCACTAATTACTAGTACGGATGACTATACCGGCGATTCGCTTATTGTTTGGCACTACTTTGATACCGATGCGCCCAATAACCAGTTCACCATGTTTGAAGATAATGGGTCAGACCCCAATAGCCTTGCTAATGAAGCATACACCCAATTGGAACTTACTGCCAACTATGGCAATAGCCAACTGGAGATAGGAGTAGATGATCGCGGTATGGGAAATGGTTATGCAGGCATGCCTACTAGCCGAAATATTATTTGGCATATAAGAAACGGAGTAACGAGCCCAACGTTCGTAGCCCAACAGCAAGATACCTTTCTACTAGCGGCTAGTTTGAACGATATACAAACCAACACCTATTATTGGGATGATACCGATAGCAACCTGTACGTTAGTTTTCAGTACAATAGCAACCCTACTAGCGTAATTATCAACTGGGACAGCACCAGTAACCCTATAGATACTACAACCCATATAGCTGCAATAGAAAAGACCATACACGCTATGCCAGCTATGCCCAATCCGTTTAGTAGGCAGGTAGCTATACCCTTTGCAGTAACCGACCCAGGTACATATACCTTGAAAATATTCGACCTACAAGGCAAGCAAATTTTCAGCGCTAACATGAATACTACACAAGCAGGCACCATGCAGTTTATTTGGAATGGTAATGATACGTTTGGCGGTAAATTGCCGGTCGGCATTTACTCTGTGCAAATTTCAGGTGCGGGGATAAAGGCAAACTCCCAAAGGGTGGTTAAAATTAACCCGTAAGCAAAAACCTAACGACTGAATTATTTGACCTAGGTCAAATCTTTTCTGTAATCGGTTTCCTAGTTTTAGGTATTCCTAAAGTTTAGATGATTAACCCTTTGTTATGAGCTTAAAGTCGATTAAGTACCTGTCCATCTTTGTCACCCTGATTTTTATTTACCTGTCCTTCACCAAGACTGGCGTCTGGGCATTCTCAGGAGTTATCCTTGTTTACCTTTTAGTGCCAATTATCGATTATCTATCACCTGGTATTGGCGATAACATGAACGATGCGGAAGAGACCGCAGCTCTAAAAGATAAAACCTACGATTACATACTCTACCTTATGGTGCCCATGCTATATCTTACTTTGGTTTGGTTCTTTTTCAGCCTTAGCCAACCAGGCATTACCTGGGTAGAGATTACGGGCAGAGTTTTAACCATGGGTATTGTTGCTGTTTCTGTTGGTTATAATATCGGTCATGAACTAGGGCACCGCCGAGCTACGCACGAACAGATAATGGCAAAAGCATTGTTACTTGTTTCGTTGCAAATGCACTTTCTAATTGAGCATAACCGAGGGCACCACAAGAAAGTAGCTACCGAAGAAGATCCAGCATCGGCAAGACGCGGAGAAACCCTATATGCCTTTTGGGTACGCTCATGGATTTACAGCTACATATCAGCTTGGAATTTGGAAGCTGAAAGGTTACAGCGAAAAGGCTTGTCCTTCTATTCCTACCATAACGAAATGATTCGCTTTGAGGCAATACAAATTCTATTCGTGTTGGCGATATACCTCTTGTTTGGTGGTTTTGCTACTGCTATGTTCCTAATAGTTGCCGTTTTAAGTAAGCTGCAGTTTGAAACCATCAACTATATTGAGCACTATGGACTGAGTAGAAAGAAATCGGAAAAAGGCTTTAAGCGTGTGCTACCCGTGCACTCATGGAACTCAAATCAAGATGCGGGTAGAGTACTCCTATTTGAATTAACCAGGCACTCAGACCATCATTTCAAGGCTTCGCGTAAGTACCAGATACTAAAGAATTATGAGGATGTACCACAAATGCCAGCAGGCTACCCTGCTATGGTAATGCTATCGTTATTCCCGCCGTTGTGGTTCCATGTGGTGCACAAACAAATTGACAAATTCAAAGCGGAAAACCCTGCCGCCGTAGCTCTAGCATAATACTACAATTTACCTGCTCTAACTCGGCTGAGTGTCTCCAAAGCCATACCTAAATAGGAGGCCACATACTTAAGCGGAACCTGACTAGCTACTTGAGGTTGCAAGGCACAAAACACTTCATAGCGCTCGCGAGATGAGCCAATACGAAGTAGTTTCAGTTGCGCTTTTTCCTTCAGCAGATACTCCCCTAACAGCTTGGCAATGCCTGATTCCAGCCGCGGAAAAGCCTTTAGGAAGCTGTAGTACTCCTGCTTACTAGTCCAAATCACATCAATATCTTCCAGTGCTTGTACCGAAATCCCCGATGGAACCTGCTCCAAAAAGCTCCCAATTGGCACAATAGGTGAAGTGGAGAAGCCAAAATCTACTGTATGTTCCTTACCATCATCATCATTATAGAATGATCGGGTAGTGCCCTTTAACAAGAAACAAAGGTCGTTCGGAATATTGCCCTGCTGGTAAATCAAATCCCCCTTATGGTAGGCCTTGTAATGCGACCGCATCTCAATTCCCTGTAGTTCCTCGGAGTTTAAAGCATCTACATACTGTAAGATAAAATCTACTACCATTTGAGGCTGTACATCCATATAGCGTTAAAGCTAGCTAAAAGGCCAGTGAAATTGATGTCTTAGGATCACTTACCGATACAAAAAGTGAATATTGTGCGTAAACTATTGTAAGTTAAACAATTATAAAAGAATGCTTCAATACAAAATGTAAATAATCGGCAAAAAGAAAGGCTTCATTTTCAAAGTCCTAATTGACTTAATATGCTGCTTTATCGAGAAGCTACTTAAATTTAAGAATAGCTTAGAGCATTTTTCTAAACTATAGATAAAGATTACCGCAAAAAGCTTACACTTGTTAACACCAGTTCAACTCCTCTATTTTACTAGGAGTTCAAGTTTCTCTTCAATTTTTGGCAGAGTGAGAATGTACTCAACATAGGAGTGCCTCATTAATCCCTTCTCTGAAACCATAATTTGTTTTTTTGTTTCGTCTAATCGTCTCTTTACAAACTTATTAAAAGGTACGCTATCTTCTTTAGCTTCTTTGAAACTATCCTTTATCCATTCAAACCATTCCTTTTCAACTTGCGGCATTCGTTCTTTGTATCTTCCTTGTACTCTGTAGATATCTTCCCATACACCTAGGCGAGAATCTTTTGTACCTCCTTTCTTTACTTCATAATTCCATTTCAGATTTGACAAAAGAGTTGACTTAGACTTAGTATTAAAAGTCTTAGTAGGAACAATTTTGAAAACAAGGTTATCATGCTTCATTCTTGAATCAAACGGATAGTATACTTTTCTAGGTTCATCCTTTGTGTTAGTCTTTTGGTAAATTACAGGCTTAGCCCTTTTTTCATTTGAGTTACAGTCATGGCACGTAGGCGCTAAATTCTTAAAGTGTACGGATATGAATGGGAATAAAGCTTTTGGGAGGTAATGATCATATGCATCCCGGTATTCACCACCACTTGGCTTAAGCGCATTTAAACCACAAAAAGGACAAATTATGGCCTTTTGAAAGTCTTCTTTTACAAATGCATCAAAATGTTGTTTAACAGTCCCACATGAGGACTTTATGGTATTATTATGCTCATACTCCTTCCAAAGTTTCTCCTCAAAAGCTTTGAGTTTTTTTGAAAACTTGCTTTGGAAGTCCTTATACATAACTGGTTTTACCTTTTTGTCACATATGCTCTTAATGTTGGCATTGTTTTTAAGTGCCTCCTTGACCTTGTTCTTCTTTTCAGTCGGTAACTTATGATATTCTTTAACGAGGTCTTTAAGTAGGGGCTCAAACTTCTTATTAGAAGCTTTAATCAAAGGTTCAAAATCCTTTGTAAACATCTTTTTCCTGTCATATTCAGCAGGCTCCCTCTCTACTAAATACTTGAAAAAATGCATGATTCCTTTATGGAACTTCTCAATATTGAATTTCTTGTATTTGTATCCGTAGATCATTTACCCTTTTTCTTTTCTCTGTCCTTAGCCCTCTTCTCCATTGCTAACTCCTTATCAATTATGTAACTGATAGCATCAAATTTCTCTATTGACTCGCCAAAATCATTGAGTGACTCTTTAGCCTTATTGATCTGATTTATGCTCCTTGTCTTTTCCTTTAATTCTTCAATCTCCTCATTGGCAAAATCTGATATACTAGCATCGCGGTTAAAAATATTCTCTAAAATCATCCCGATAGACGCACCATAGGTTTTAATTTTTGGGTTTTCAATTCTCACCCCCTGTTTTGTCTTCTCAAAAACATAAACATCTTCCCGATAGCTATCTGATATAGCAAAAGGAGAATGCGTGGTCATAATTACTTCCTGATTGCATACTTTGGTAATTCTCCCTTTATCATCCCACTCTGTAGCTGCCATTTCATTGAGCAGTTTTATTAGCTTAGCTCGCCATTTGGGATTAAAATGCGTGTCCGGCTCATCCAGTAATATCAAACTGCCAGGGCTATCTATCAGCAGCATAGTACCAATGATTTCGTTAAACTGGTGCTCACCATCAGACAAACTCTTGTAGTAAATAGGTTTTGTTGTGTTAGATTCTTGGTCGATTACCTTATCAATATAAATCTTCTCCAACCTATAAATCTGTTGATTAGGGTCAATGACTGGTATTTCGTCGGAGATATTCAGCCACTTTGGACCATCATTAATAAGGTCACGCACCTGCTTTTGATGCATATGTAGGTTGAGCATTTCCAACTGGTATAGCTCTCGGTACAAATCCATGGCGCTACCAAAATGATATTTAAAAGCATTTCTAGTTGATTCATTGACAAGGAAGTCAATTACATACTGAGCGCGCTTTTTTGTGCCGTAAACTTGCCGTATATCCCAAGAAGTAGCACAAGCTAGTAGGCGTTGGATGATATTCTCCGTATTGCCAAAAAAATCAATGTCACTAGCTCGCCAGTTTTGGCGGTTGATTGTGATTCTAAACGAATTGAGTCCTGTAATTTTATAGGCTCTTTTCATTATGACTAGCTTTCGCTCATCACCCAGCAAGTAATTAGCAATAAATACATTGAAGTTATGTGTGCTATCAATATAGTGCATCCTATCATAAGCAGCGGCTTCATTTTTAAATCGTTCCACTTCTTTGTAATAGTGATATTTAAGCTTGTAGAAAGGGTTACTGAGTTGTTCATTTTGACCAGATGTGTAGGCCAAGATTTTTGCCGGCAGGTATAATCCAAGAGGGCCTGAAAGCCTTTCATAACTATTTTCTAATTTGGTTGTGTTTGCTAGCTCTATCTTTTTCGATGCATATTCTGGCAGTGCGTCTATAAATTTTTGCACCCTAACTTGGTACCAATTATGGAAAGAGTCTGGCAGTTGGGCAGTACCTTTAGAGCCCGCAATAACCACTTCTCGTAGAGGAATTTGGTACTCAATTTCAAAACCAAAACCCTTGGCCAGTTTTAGCCGCTCATCCTCTGGAAGAATCTGCTCGTATTCTAGATAGTAAAATATCTCGGCAATTAACTCTAACATATTTGATTTGCCGCTACCGTTTAGCCCAGCAAAGCATTTCGTAGAAAGCCGGTCAGTCCGTGAATTTACATTAAATTCATACTTACGGTTAACCGTAAGGCTCCTGAAGTCGTTGCCATATATGGTTACTGATTTAAGTCTCATCTATTACTTTTAAATAGATTCCTGAACGCATTTCAGGCTCTTTTTCCTCTAACAGATTTCGATCTTCTGGACGCACTAACTGGAGTACATCGTTGATTTCGGCATTGATAAACTCTTGTTTAAGTCTAATGAAGTCGTTTTTGCCCTGAATTGCATCAAATAGCATTTTTTTCAAATCCAGTGCCTCATCCACTTTCCTATTTTCCTTTAGCTCTTTAGAGGTAAAGTAGTAAGGGTGCGTAAGCTGTTCTTCTTTGCAAAAACGAATAAACATTTCGGTAGTGAAGTACTTCCCTGTAAACTCTTCTTTCATCCATCGTGCAAACTGAGACACGGTAACAGGATCAGTAAGTATTTTGTCCTTGGGTCGCTCTTCTTTGTCTCGTGGTGGCTCAGGCTCAACAGGTTGCAGCTGAGAATATACATGGTCATCAAATCGTGCTTTTCGTTCTAACCACTCATCTGGCATCATATCTTTTTTCCGAATATTATCCTGTAGCGTTAACAGCTGTAAGTTTTCAAACTCATCACTACCACCTTTGTTGCGAGGAATAATGTGGTCAATGGCTATGCTATCCAAATCTAAAGCCCCCTTAAAAGCTCGTTGGCTTAATGAACCGTAGAGATTTTCTAGTTCTGTTAGGTGAGATTGAAGCCCTTCTCGTAATCTTTCAAAACCAATAGCAAACTTTGCAAACCTATTCTGTAACGCTAGGGGTGGATTTCGTAACTCAATGCTCTTAATAATGGTAAGATTTAGCCCCCTCATTATCGCACCCTTCATATTACTTAGAAGTTGCCTTTCTACTTGAGGGTGGTATTGAAAAGCATACTTTAGGTAATAAGGCAGCATTTTCTTTTCATTAAGGGAAATAGCAGCAAGGTGTTTTGTATTAATTGCCATCGGTATATCATTTGGGACAACTGCTGACCTCCCATTTGTTGCCATAATGCTTATTAAAACGTCACCAGCATTTACTCTATACCGTTTAAGCTTTTCGAATTTTTCAATTGAGATATATCTTGGTTTGCCTCTTTCAAAGTAATTATTTACCACATTATCAATACCTAGCACCATCACATCACCTTCATCTGCAAATTCATCATGCAACAAATCGCTACCAAATGGCCCTGTGCGCATACTCCCCTTTTTGTCTAAGGCATAGCTTTCAATAGTATTTTTTGGCCATGATTTTTTGGCAGACACATTCCAGAACATCTCCAAAAAAGTGCTTCTCACTAGCTCGTCCAACAAATCAATGCTTTCCTTACGCTTAGCAATCAAATTTTCCACTTGCTTTAGTAGTAGCGCTATTTTAATCTGATCTTGAAGTGGAGGAAGTGGAATTTCGAAGCGTAAAAGTAAATCTCGAATGATATGAGGTATGGTTGCGCCAACTGCGATTTTTTGTAAATCATAAAATCGAGACTGGAGAAATCTGCCAACGTACTGAGGTTCTATCCACTCCTTTCTTTTTTTAGAGCCGCAATTGTACTTCCTGCAAAACCTTCTAAGTTAAACCCAATTGTCCCAGCATTGGCACCATCCCATGCAATTAAAACATCATCCTTGGTGACTTTAACACCATCACCATCAAGCGTGTATTTAAGTAAGTCGTTATTTCTTAAGTCATTAATCGTTAGAACTCTTGTAGCACCATTTGAATAACTATCCAAAACGCTGTGCTTTTTTCCTTTTTGGATGGAAAAGATGTCGCCTAACCTGGCTTTTACCCAGTCTCTCATAGCAGCTTCTTCAAATCCTTTAATCCTTCGGTAATCTCATTTTCCAATCCACCTTTTCCATCAACACCAATCAGCTTTTCTAAAATAGCCATTGGCTCTTCGTATTCTATTTCTTCGTACACCTCTTCATGGTATCGATTAAAGCTTAGGTCGTACTTGTTTTTTACTATTTCTTTCAACGATACAATAAAGTGTTGCTCCTTTCGATCGGTATTTTTGTTTTTTTGCTTAAATTCTTTAATTACCTTATGCAAGTCACCATAATCGCGCGTTCCATTTTTATTGGTCAATGGATTTCGTTTATCATCTTTACTGTACCCATCGCTTCCCATATCATAAAACCACACATTTTCCGTCTCCCCTCCTTTGGTAAATATCAATACCGCTGTAGCTACCCCAGTATATGGTTTGAAAAACCCCGACGGCATGGAGATAACGGCGCGCAGTTCGCAACGTCTAATTATTAGTTCGCGTAGCTGCTGGTACATATTGCTACTGCCAAACAGTACCCCTTGGGGCACTACAACTCCAGCCGTACCACCGCTACGTAGCATTTTGTATATACGTTCTACAAATAGCAGTTCACTTTTTGTACTGTCCAGTTCAAAGCTTTCGTTAATATCCCCTTTATCGACGCTACCGGTAAAAGGTGGATTGGCAAGAACTATGTCGTATTCATTGTCTTCGTTATAACGCTTGCTAAGTGTATCCATGTAATCAATGTGCGGTTTATTGATACCATGCATCATAAGGTTCATAAGTGCAATACGAATCATAGTCTGATCAATGTCAAAACCATAAAATGTATTCTCTTCTAATCTCTTGAAATCATTCTCAGACAGGAGATCGCCTGTTGAGCCTCGTTGGAAGCCGTTTTCGTCTTTTTCTAATTCGCTGGTATGCCGACTAACGATATATTTATAAGCGCCCAATAGAAACCCTGCAGATCCGCAGGCCGGATCGGCAATTTTAGCACCCAGCTTTGGATTCACCAATTCTACTATCATTTCAATCAGGTGGGTAGGTGTCCTAAACTGCCCATTCTTTCCTGCCCCACTTAATTGGCTCAATAACATTTCATAAACATCTCCCTGTGCATCAATAAACCTATTCTCCCCTTTTAAGTCGTTGTAAATTGTATCAATAGTTTTAACTGCCTCTACCAATAGGCTGGCCTTTGGTATAACAAATACAGCATTCTCCATATGCCTAGTGAAGTGTGATTGCTCTCCCCCCAAAGTTTTCACAAAAGGAAATATCTGCGTTTGCATCTGTGTAAACATTTCTTGAGCGGGCCTTTTACTAAAGGCACCCCATCGTAGTAAACTCTTTGGAACTTGGTCTTCTTCCTTACTAGTGCCAGGTGGTTGATACATTCCAGAAAAGATAGACTTATACTTGCCCCCAGATATGTCATTATCCCTTTGGCGCTTCAAATCTAGCTCGTCAATATGCTTCATAAATAGCAGATAAGTAATCTGCTCAATCGCAGTTAACGGATTTGATAGGCCTCCGCTCCAAAACTTATCCCACAATGCCCTTACCTTCTGCTGTAGTTCTTTAGATATCAATTCTGTAAATTTTGTCACTAAATTGAAAAAAGTCTTTTTCTAATCACGGAGTTAAATAACTTCCCTTTGTGATTAATCCAAAATACTTTCCTGTTAAAATTATGTTTTTCCGCTCCTTGAAAATAGACTTTGAAGGTATAGTTTATACTAACAAGCACTAGACTTTAATTGTAAATGTGATATTTCTATTCAAATGTTCATTGTTTAAATTACGAATTGACTAAGGTAGTGTTATACAGGGCTTAATTTTTAACTGAAACTTCTGCCTTGAAAAATCGATTTTGGTCTATTTGATTGGTGAATCATGTTGATTTATTATCTTTTGCTTTGTGATTTTAGAATCTTTATAAGTGGGGTGCTTGCGGCTACCATAGCCGCAAAGACAATTCCAATGATAAGTATCCTAATCTATATTTTTCGTCTTGAAAGGGCTTAACCTTCATGCTTTGATTGAAATATTCAAAGTCGTTATTTATTGTTCGTAATATTACGTTGCTGTAACAGGCCATAATATGGAGGCCTCCCTTGTTTCTGAAGTTGCCAACATAGCCAATTCCAAATCTGAATCCAGCATTAAAGGGGTTTACAAGCTTGCTGTCATATTGCATGTTGGAAGTAAATGGATCGTTGAACTGTACGTTATTGAAAGTGTAATTAAAAGACATCCCGAATAATGCAGCAATAGCCGATTTGCCTCTTGAGTTAAAGTAGAAGTTAAACGGAACCTCAAATACAGCAAACTTAACATTGTTAAATTTAAGTGGTTTAGACAGGAAACCCCCGTCACCAGATATTGATGAAAACCCTTTTTGCACATATCTGCCCCCGAACGAGAAGTTGAGTATTTTACTTTCGTTATGAATAAAGAACATAAGGCCACCACCAAACAACACAGTAAGCTCATCATCTACACGTAGTTTGGAGGAGTCATTATCGGCTATATACGATAGTACAGGGGTTGAAGCGATGCTTGTAAAAGCCATTTTAACTCGTCTTGAATCACTGGTGTAAGCTTTTATTTTGGTTTTTCCATTCTTCTTCTTTGTTTTAGTAATTGTCTCGCTTGATTTTACCGGGCAACCTCGATTGCTTACTGGGCCATATTCTTTTGGACATTTATCATCCTTATCTGGTACATTGTCAAAGTCCTTATCAGGGCAACCGTTGGTTCTGCTTGGGCCTTCATCATAGGGGCATTCGTCTTTATAATCAGGAATTTCATCACCATCCGTGTCGGGGCAGCCATTATACACTACTAGGCCTTTAATTTTTGGGCATTGGTCGCTATAGTCGGGCACCAAATCGCCATCCCTATCGGGGCAGCCACCGGTTGCCAAGGTTCCTGGGTTATCCGGGCAAACATCTTCTAAGTCATTAATCCCATCTCCATCCCTATCGTTTAAATCTGGGCAGCCGTCTCTTGAAAACAGTCCGTATTCGTCCGGACATTTATCTCTTCGGTCTGATATACCGTCTCCATCTCTATCGCTTTCCGGAAGTTTATCAAGAGGTGGTGTGGGTCTTCGCGATTGCTCGGAATCTTCAAATCTTATATTTACAATGCAAGGGACGTAGTCGTTACTTCCAGGAATTCGAACAAGCTCAAACTCAATAATTCTATTGTTTTTCTGATAAGGTATATCGTTAATGGTTCCATGCCGGCCATTAAAATAGCTGCTGTAATACACCAGTAAAAAATATCCGTTTGGTGTGGAAAAAATGCTGCTTACCTGCATGGAGGAAAACTGAATTGATGAACTCGAGTAGGGCTGATACTTTTTCCACAAAACCTGAAAATAATCTAGCCCCCGTTTAGCTGCAGGATTTGCCTTACTGCCCAGTTTAGTGTTTAATGGGTCTATATCATCAACTATATTCGTTTGTTCTGGGTCTTTGAATAGTTTTGAGCTGCTGTGGAACAGTCTGTTCATTACATCATTGAAAAAAACCTGTTCTTCAACACCATCACTATTATCACTAGCGATTAAATTCATTGCAGCATTCAACTCCTGTGTTCTTTGCAGTGCTTTCTTCCTATACATCAATTCTGCCTCTGGAGTTAAGTCTTGAGCACTGGCCAAACAATGAAAGGTCATGGCAAAAAGCACCAAAATAGAGAGTTTTCTCATTGAGCTATGTTCAGTATACTGTTGGAGTAGATTGATTTATCATGAAAAGTTGCCTTCATTAAATCGGCAATTAACCAACCCGTATTAAAATAGTTACGGTTGAACTGATCGACACGAAAAATCCATCCATCAATCTGCAAAAAATGGAAACTCAATGACTTGGTATGTTCAAACTGTAACTGACCGCTGTATGCCATGTAATAGAAGATGGATAGATCGTCCAGCTTCAAGTTTGAATTAAAGTAATTTACCAACTCACCTTTTTCATCAAATACCTTTCGCAAGCCCATGAAATTTAACGAATGTGAAACGGGCGTTAAGTACTTTGCCGGATTTTGCTGACCCGTTAACTTGAAAACATCACCCGCTACCCCTACAATTACCCACTTTGAACCACCATCAGATTGTGTTTCGATTTTTAAGGTTAAGTGAAGATTTATTGGTTTGTTATTTAACCGAAAAGCGCAATTGGCCATAGCATACCAATTGTCGTCAAAGAAATTTAACACTATTGGT
>CAYGTK010000013.1:0-33241 GCA_964352775.1 uncultured Chitinophagaceae bacterium | reverse complement strand
TCTTTCCCAGTCGCCAAAAGCTGATCCAAAATTGATTGTTCAAACCTGTTAGATCTTCTGGTAGAATTTCCAGCATCTCGTATGCTTGAGGTTCTATTTTCTCAAAAAAATGTTTCAGCGAGCTGGTCTTCACACGTTCGCCATCTCTATCACCATAACCTTCAGACCGTATCAAAACGCCTTCTAAAGGCTCTTCTTGCATGTTTATCACATAGGCTTTCCATACCTCATCCCCATTATCTTCTTGAATGGGCAATACAGCAATGGCTACCTCATCAGGCTTATTAAAGTCAATGTCTTTAAGCATAATACTCCTCTAATTAACTAATTCTATCTATTAAACGAAAAAGATGGAAATTAAGTTGTCAACCGAGCATCGAATTGCTCGGCAAAATGGAACTTTATCCGTTCTTTCAATTCTTCGACCGTAGGTATCTCTTTAAGCTCTTTTTCCATCGAGGTAACCTGCTTATCGTTAAGCCCACAAGGGATGATGTAGTTGAAGTGATCGAGGTTAGTATTTAAGTTGATGGCAAAGCCATGCATAGTAACCCAGCGGCTAGTGCGTACGCCCATGGCACATATCTTCCGCGTCCTTCCTGGGATGTCAGCATCCAACCAAACACCTGTTGCTCCATCTATTCGTTCCCCTTTTAGCCCATACTCTGCTATTGTTCTAATGATAACTTCTTCCAGAGATCGCATGTATTTATGAATATCAGCCTGAAACTGATCTAGGTCGATTATAGGGTAGCCTACAATTTGCCCGGGGCCGTGATAAGTAATATCTCCACCTCTATCAATCGGAACAAATTGTATGCCTTTGCTTTTCAGAACTTCTTCACTAGCTAGCAAGTGCTGCTGCTCACCACTTTTGCCAAGGGTAATAACTGGTGGATGCTCTACAAAAAGGAAATAATTGGGTGGAACAGGCAAATTAGCCTCACCTTCCCTATCTCGATTATCCAATTTCATATTGATAACCTCACGGAAAAGCTCTTTCTGGTATTCCCAAGTCTCTAGATAATCACGCGTACCCAGGTCTTTCACCTGAACGCTTCTCATCAGCTGTCGGCCAATGCGCCTTTTAGGTGATCAATAACCTTTACTTCCACGGCATCTACCTGTTGTAATTCCGATAGGTAGTAAGATATCCAATCAGTCAAATGAATATGATAGAAGGCACGCTCTATATGTGAATCTCCTTCACTATCTATCTCGATAATAGTATCGGTATATTGGCTAAAAAGCCCTTTATTGATCTCGATGCGTTGTTTATTACGGTCAAAATCAGTTGCATTACGCAAAATAACTACTGCCCACGGAGCTAATTTATTACGCCAACCTACCAACTCATTGTGATTCATTTCAGGAATGGTATGTTCCCAGCACAACATCTTTGAGTTCTCATTTATCTGCTGCTTAAAGCGAACACCTATAGAAGCTATCGGAGTGGTTGTGTATATAATAGGTACTTTGTTGTTCAACTGCTCTGCAACGTCACGTGCTTCTAGCTGCAATGGTTTAAGGCTATTCTTCAATCGGGCGATGGCATCTTTCAAGTCAGACTTGAAAGCATCGCTTACCAAACCAAGTTTATTCAGAATGTATAACTGTTGTACCACTGAATAACCTAATGAGGCTCGTGGTGGATTACCACCCGGCACTAAAATGTAGTCAAGTCCATGCTCTTTGGCAATTTCTATCATCTTACCACCTGAGCTCACACAAACAATTTTTGCACCTTTCTTTAATGCTTCACCAAAAGCTTGTAGAGTTTCTTCTGTGTTTCCAGAGTAGCTAGATGCAATAACCAAGGTATGTTCATCCACATAGTTGGGCATGAAGTAGTCCTTATTCACTAGAAATGGAACCTTCAATTCTTCCGCTAAGAATTCGCTGGTCATGTTACCACCAATACCGCTGCCACCAAGTCCTGTAACAAGAATATTACGTATCTCTTTATCAGGTGCGGTCAAGCTAGCTTGCTCGCCGATCTCCATTGCTTCTTGTAGTTGTGCGGGAAATCCAGCTATCAATTTATCCATCTCCATAATTCTGCTTGCTTTTAATTGAGGAACAAAGAAAACGAATGTTTGTCAATTCATTATTAACTAGTCCACACACAAAATAGTATAGTGGGTGACTATGGTCACTCTTTTATGCTTTTTCGCCCATTACCTTCGCTATTGAACCTAATGAGTTCGCTAACATTATACTAACAAACTAAAACATACAACATGTTACGTAACATCTTACTAATGCTTCCCGTTCTCTTAATGCTAGTTTCTTGTGGAGGAGGTGAAGCTACTGACACCCCTACTGGACCACCAAAAGGAAAACAGCGCGAAGCTCCACCAAAAGAAGCACCCGCTGAAAACATAGAGGTAGCAAAAACAACTACCCTAGAGATATCTGGTAATGATATGATGAAATACGACAAGGAAGAACTGGAGGTATATGCTGGTCAAGAAGTTACTCTTACGCTAAAACATTCAGGTAAATTAGATGTGAACGGTATGGGACACAACTGGGTAGTTCTTAAAAAAGATACCGACCTAGCCGCTTTTGCAAGAGAAGCTTCTACTTCAAAAGAAACCGACTACATTCCAACAGGAATGGCTGATGCAGTTATAGCACATACAAAAACCATTGGCGGTGGCGAAGAAACTACAGTAATCTTTACTGTAAGCGATGCTGGTGAGTACGATTTCATCTGTAGTTTCCCAGGGCACTACCTTATGATGAAAGGAAAATTGAAAGTAAAGTCAGCAGATAATGTAACTTTTATTTAAATTTAAGATATACCACCCATTTAAGGTCTGCTGAAGTTTTTGGCAGGCCTTTTTTTTGTTCTAAAAAGGGCTGTTAACAATTGTTATTGCCCTTTTTATGAAAAAACACATCTTTGGGGCGTTATAAAATCAGTGAAGCACTTACGTTACATTATACCCGTTGCCTGTTTGGTAGCTGCCGCAGTATGGCTATCTGCCTTTTCTACCGTTGAAAAGAAGACAACTACGTATACCACTACCAGTAATAATACTTGGGTTCATCAGCTACTTAAAGAAGCCTTAAGCGCACCTTACCGAGATGAGGTGGCTGAATATTACGATGAAGTTTTTAAGCGATTCTATAAAAAAGGACGCCTGAACGGAACCGTGCTGGTAGGCGAAAAAGGAAAAATACTCTACAAAGGTGCCTTTGGTTATGGCGACCTAAGAAAAAAAGAACCTCTAGAGGTGGAAGCCGCCTTTCAACTAGCCTCTGTATCTAAAATGTTCACAGCTGCGGCTATCATGCAGTTAAAAGAAGCTGGAGAGCTGAATTACAATGACGATATTAGAAAGCACTTAGATTTCTTTCCTTACGAAGGTATTACCATTCGTAATTTGCTGAATCATAACTCGGGTTTACCTCGCTACATGTCGGTTGCTCACGATGAGTGGGACAAAGAACTGCCTCTTAGCAACAAAGATATGCTTGACCTAATGGTACAGTGCGCACCAGGTCCCTACTTTTCACCAGGAAGGATGTTCAACTACCTGAATGTGAACTATGCTTTGCTTTCTGTAATTGTGGAAGCCAAAACAGGTATTGCCTTTGAAGACTACCTGAAGCAGAACATTTTCGAACCACTAGACATGCAAAATGCCTTTGTGTATGTAAATGATGGTGTTAGAGCTTTTCCTGATGAAGTAAAAGGCTACGAACTCCGCCGCCGCAGGTACAGATCGATACAAGATGATTACTTGAATGGCGTAACAGGAGATAAAGGCGTGTATGCTTCAGTAGAAGATCTTTACAAATTTGATAGAGCATTATATTCAGATGATTTCCTAAAAAAAGAAACAGTAGCTGAGGCCTATAAACCTGGAAATAACCGTTTCAGAAGAGGACGTGATGATTATGGCTTTGGGTGGCGATTGAAACCTGGTAGCCCGCAAATAACTTATCATTATGGTTGGTGGAAAGGCTTTAAGGCCTGCTTTATTAGAGATCTGGATAATGAACGGGCTATCATAATTTTGAATAACCGCACCGTTTCCCCAAGCTTCTCTTGGTTTATGAACGACATTCAAGAGTGGGACAAGCATTTCCATGAACCTGACCTACCTGCTACACTATTAAGTGCTAACTGATGTAACGGGTTATTGGCATATCTGCTAAACTCCATTATCTTCGTATCAGTATCAAACCACGACCACATTGAAAAAGCTATTTTTCCTTGTTACACTTTTCTTCGTCTCATCTTGGGCTTTTGGTCAAGGCGGAGTGCTTTATTATCAAACTGTTTCCGTAGATACTTTTAAGCACTGCGTAATTAAAAGTTGCTACTATCCTATTGTAGGTAACATCAACAACTTCGAAAGTAGAGGTTACTTAAGTAACAGACCTACTCAGCGCGAGATCGTTCGCTTTTCGCAACGCCAGCCATCCTATATCTTCTTTGTATACAACAAGAGGGGACGCTTGAAATACCGTATCACCTTTGAGCAAGATCTAGAGGCGGGTGAATCAACCTTCACTTTCTTTGCTCGTAGGGGATCAAAAACAAAACGTGGGGAAACCTACCAAAGCCAAATGAAGGGCGACATCACCCAATTGAGAGCTAAAGAGATATTAGTGAATGCCCAGGATGAGGATGGTAAGTATGTGCAGAAAGTAGACCCAACATCTGATGACCTTTGGTATACTTCGTTTAAAGATACTAGTGCCGCTATAGTTAAGCCACGCAAAGCCTTCCAGAGAGGTAAAGACAGAGACCACAAGGCTGGAAGAGCGAGAGGTAAAGTGGTATTGATCTATGCTGATAGATCTTACATCATTATACCTTTCCGCGCCGTATTACTTGAGGCTGAACGATTGGTAAATAGAAAGAAGCTTTACGAATAAGCAAGAAGCCTTCTACTTCTCTACTTGAAAGGCTGTTGAGGCCATCTCTTGTCCATTTACCATTATTTGAAGCGTATGCTCCCCAGCATGATGTTTTCTGGTTGTCATATCCTTAAAGCTCTGTTTACGCTGTATCGAATGTTCTCCATTGGTGAATTCTCGTTCCGATAATTGAAACACTTTTAGCGAACTAGAGTCATTGGCCTTTCGGTAGTGAATACCATATTCCAGACGAAGCTTTTGTGGGTTCTTAGCTGAATACTTCAAGCTAAAGCTAAAACGAAGGTCGCCTCCAATTTTGATACTGGCCTCTTTCACATTCAGCCCTGTAATAGTTACACCTTTTGGCTTTTCAAACCCTACGATACCTAGGGCCGTTTTATCACCCTTTTTGAGTAGCGTACGCAAAGCATGTTTTACCAGTTTATCAGTATCAGTAGTATTTCCATACCATTTCTTAGCTAGTTTCAATACCAGCTCAGGATGATCTTTACTTATATCATTCAGGTTATTCGCCACACTTCTTCTAACATATTCCGATGGATCGGCTTTCAAATTCTCGAGAATTGGGAACAATGGTTTTGGTTCAGCTTTGAACGACCTAAGCCTTAAGCCCCAAGGCAATAGTGGGCGGCACCCTTCGCTAGCTAATCGACGTACATGTAGATTTTCATGTTTACTCCATACAAGCATTTGTGCAAGCATTTCCCTTTCATATTTCACTAGAAATGGCCTAACGGCAAACTCAGCAGTGGAGAACTTTGTGAAATGCTCCATTGCTTTGATAGAGCTCTGCAGATCATCTAGTCCGTAATACTCTACATAGGTCGGGAATATAGTACCTGCCAAACCAGAGAATTGCTCAACGGGTTTCCACAACCGCTCAATGGCTTGTGGGAAAGGGCAATTCATCCAGGCGTTCAATTCTTCCACCACCTTGGCTATACGTGCCTTTAGTTCTGTACCCTCCCACTCTTCATTCAATACAAGTGAGTGAAATTTGTCAGCGTCATAGGCATTTTCAAACGGACTGATAAGTTCGGCTAGCTGCTCTACTACCTGTGCACTTATTCTATATTTTAGAAGTTCTGCCATGCTTCCGTTGGTATTAATGGGTTATTATTCAGCTAAAGTGAACATACTAATTGTTCTTATGGAATTCACGCTGTTCTTTACTGTTAAAAGATCTTTTATTTTTGGTAGCATATGAAGCGATCAATTTTAGCCGGAATTGTATTTGGAATCCTCCTTTTCGCCGGTTGTGCTAAGAACGAGTATGTGCAGAAGAACGGGATAGTTCGCTATACTGGTCCTTTTGCTGATGGTGGTTGTGATTACATTATCCAATTTCCATTAATAGCATTTCAGCCACAGAACCTACCTTCTGAATTTAGAGGGGACAGTATTCCAATTAGTATAAATTATAGAAGGTTGAACGATGCACCCATTTGTACTTCAAGTGATATTGAAGGTACCATCTATATTCATAAAATAACTGAAATAGTAGAGTAGCTTAGTACCAGGCTATTACATCATTCGCACACTTTCTAGCCAGATCTGGCACTTGGGTATCCTCTGCGGGGTAACCAACAGGTATTAATAAGTAAGGTTTTTCATTATCAGGTCTATCCAATACTTGAGCTAAAAAATTCATTGGGCTTGGTGTATGGGTTAAGGCTACTAGACCAGCATGATGTATAGCTGCTAATAAAAAACCCGTTGCTATACCCACTGATTCTGAAACATAATAACTCTTTTTCTTTTCACCATTCTCCATCTCATATATCCTGCGAAACACCACTATTAACCAAGGAGTGGTTTCTAAATAGGGCTTACGCCAATCTGTACGGAATTTCTTAAGGTCGTCTAACCATTCATCGGTCATTCGGCCATTGTAATTCTCATATTCCTCTTTCTCCGCTGCCTCTCTTATCCTTCTTTTCATTCCAGGGTCACCTACTGCGCAGAAGGTCCATGGCTGCTTGTGCGCGCCAGAGGGTGCTGTAGATGCCGTCATTATAACATTCTCTATCACTTTCTTATCTACGGGTATATCGCTGAACTTACGAACCGTTCTGCGAGCGTTCATTTCTTTAAAGAAAGCCGCCGATCGTTGTAGCATATCTTCTTCAGCTATCCCTAAGGGGGTGTAGGGTATCAAGTCTACCTCTTTATCCATCGCCCTAAAGTATATTTTTTCAGCCAATGCGTTCTAAGTTATTGTTAAACAATGCCAAAAGCCCCTCCTTTTATGTAAACTGAACGACTATTTTACCTTTACTAGTAACAAAGCAGTACATGCTCACGTATATAGCCAAAGAAATTCAGCTTTAACCCTCGATAACATGCTTATGCGTACTATTTTTCTTGTAGATGATGATGTGATCTATACAGAGACCTTAAAGAATTACTTACAAGGCAAGTACGATGTACGTTTAGAGACTTTCTCTACTGGTGAGCAATGCCTTAGCACCTTACACAAGAAACCCGACCTAGTAATATTAGACCATTACTTGAACGGTGTTAACGGTAAGGCACGAGATGGCATTACCATACTACGACACATAAAGGCCAAGTTGCCTGAGTGTGAAGTGATTATGCTGACGGGGGAAGAAAGTACTGAAACTGCTGTTAGTTCTATCAAGAACGGTGCCTTCGATTATGTGGTGAAATCTGACAACGCCATGATCCGTATTGAGAACCTGATCAATAAGGCATTCATAAGTAAGCGACTGAAAGAGAACAATGCGAAATATCAAAGCAGTATGTTCTTTGTAACGGCCTGCATGGCTGTAGTATGCTGCTCAAGTATAGCTTTGTACATGCAACAGATAGGCTAGTTCAGCCATTCTATATGCTTCCTTTTCTAGTGCTACTCATTTTCAATGTATTTGGTTAATTTAGTTAGTAATACTAAAAACCTACTTTGAACTGCATAGCATCCCTGTGTTTTCAGTTCAATAGAATGCAATAACCTACCATTCTTGAACCAAACAAACCATAGCCATGGGCGAAAGCAGGGTTAAATTAGCCACCTCCCAAAAACAACTTCACACGTTCATAAAGTACTTGCTAAAGGATGTAAAAGCCTTAGAGCGAATGCTAGATGATGGCCTGTTCGAGATAGACAAAATTCGTATTGGGGCCGAACAAGAACTATGTGTAGTAGATGAGCAATGGAAGCCCTCTTCCAGAGGTTTAGATCTATTAGATGATCTTGATCCCGCTTTTTACACTACTGAACTTGCTCGTTTTAATATTGAAGCTAACCTTACCCCTTTTGAGTTTAAGGGTGACTGCTTAGAGGTGATGGAAAAACACCTAGAAGATCTAGTAGATAGAGCAAGCGATGCCGCAAAAAAAATAGGGGCTAATGTTGCCCTTACTGGAATTCTACCCACAATACGTAGGCACGATCTTGATATGGAGAATCTAACTCCAAAAGAACGCTACTTTGCTTTATGCAAGGCCATAAATAAACTACGTGGTGGCGACTATGAATTACGAATACGAGGAATTGACGAATTAATAATGCGTCACGACTCCCCTCTACTAGAGGCTTGTAATACTGGTTTCCAAGTACATTTGCAGGTAACACCTGACACTTTTGTGGATATGTATAACATCGCCCAAGCCATAACAGGACCTGTATTAGCATCCGCAGTTAACTCTCCCCTACTATTTGGTAAGCGCTTGTGGAAAGAGTCGCGTGTTGCATTATTCCAGCAATCGGTAGATACGCGCAAATCGGGTAGCCACTTAAGGGAATCAAGTGCAAGAGTAACTTTTGGTAACGATTGGCTGAAAAAGAGCATCCTTGAGATATACAAGGAAGACATCATGCGCTATCGCGTATTGCTTAGCTCAGATATTACCGAGGATGTGTTTGAGAAATTAGATAGCGGAACAGCGCCAGAGTTAATGGCACTTAAAGTCCATAATTCTACGGTATACAGATGGAATAGACCTTGTTATGGAATTAGCGATGGTAAGCCACACTTAAGGATAGAGAACAGGATATTACCTTCTGGCCCATCTATACCTGATGAAATGGCTAATGCGGCCTTCTGGTTAGGATTAATGAACGGACTGCATCACCATATGCCTGATATTTCATCCAGAATGGATTTTGCTGCTGCCCGTTCCAATTTCGTAGCTGCTGCAAGATTAGGATTAGATACCAAAATGACTTGGTTGAACGATGTAAAGATAAATGCATCAACACTTATCCAAGAGGAATTATTACCTATAGCGGAAGACGGTTTAAAACTGGCCAACATTGACCAGAAGAGCATTAATCGTTACATCGATATTTTAAATGAGCGGGTAAGTACGGGAAAAACAGGTTCTACTTGGATCATCAATTCCTTTAATGCACTTACTAAAGTGGCTAAAAAGGAAGAGGCCCTTGCTGCAATAACTGCATCTCTAGTAAAAAACCAAAAAGAAGGACTACCTGTGGCAAAATGGAAAATGGCAACACTAGACGAGATACCCGAATGGCAACCCTCTAGCATATTGGTAGAAGAAGTAATGACCACCGACCTGTTCACCGTTCAGCAAAAGGATATAGTGGAATTGGTGAGTGAGATAATGGATTGGCAAAGAATTAGGTACGTACCTGTAGAAAATGAGAAGGGAAGTTTAGTAGGATTAGTAACTTCACGAGCGTTACTGAAAAGTTACGGCTTGGTAGTAAATCATCAAGAGAAGTTACCGGCAACAGTAAAAGATCTGATGATAAAAGACCCGATAACCATTTCGCCCAACGCTACCATAGTGGAGGCCATGGAAATAATGGATAGCAAGCAACTAGGTTGTTTACCCGTGGTAGACCAAAAGAAGCTAGTAGGCGTTATTACCGAGCAGAACTTTTTAGACATAACTAGTAGACTATTGAAACGCTTATCGAAGCGAAAGAAGTGATCGTATGAAGTGGAAACGAGTAATAGGTGAGTACAAAGGCGCAGAAGATGGGCCACTACTGATCTGTACTGGAGGAATACATGGAAATGAACTGGCTGGCGTAAACGCGCTCACGCGTTTATTTGAAAAGTTAGAAAAGTGGAAGCCCACAATGAAGGGAACTGTAGTGGGCCTTTCGGGTAACATAAGTGCTTTAGAAAAGAACCAACGTTTCATAGAGCGTGACCTTAATCGCATTTGGGAGCATGACCATATGGACTACATCCGCTCTACCCATGCTGATGAATTGTATCGCACAGAGGATAAAGAGCAGAAAGCCCTTTACGACCACATGCAAGAATACCTGGAGGTAGCTCCTGGTAGAACCATCTATTTAGACTTACATACCACATCTGCATCAGGCGGTGTTTTTACGATAGCTTCTGATACAGAAAAAAGTGTGCGCTTAGCACAAGGGCTGCTTGTTCCCGTAATTGTTGGGCTAGATGAGGTGCTACATGGTACCACACTAAATTATTTTCAAGAGATCGGTATAGAAGCTATAGGTTTCGAGGCAGGACAACATCACGACCCTATTGCAGTAGATAATGCCGAAGCAGCTATCCTAGTGCTTTTAGTAAGCTTGGGTTGCCTTCAGCGTTCAGATATACCTGAATATGAAATATACGAGCAGCGGCTACTAGCTATTAGTGCGGGCTTGCCTGAGGTAGTTCAATTCCGCTACCGTCACGACATCAAACAAGATGATCACTTTGAAATGAAACCTGGTTTTGGAAATTTCCAGACCGTGGAGCAAGGTATGTTACTGGCTAATGACATACATGGAGAAATACGCGCACAAGAAGATGGCATGATATTAATGCCCCTGTATCAACCCCAAGGCGAAGATGGTTTTTTCATCATTAAGCCCTTGGACTTCTGAAATTGCTACTCTTCCATATCACCCTTCTACTATTTATTACAACAGCTTTTGGTCAGAACAAAATAACCGATAAGGCAGGTAAAGACTTAGCTAAAGGCAAATACACTGCTGTTGTAAAAGCCTTAGAGAACCTTCTTTCATCCGATATGGAAAATGAAATGGGTTACCTATACTTGGGTACAGCTTACCTACGACTAGGAAGAAAAGATCAAACCATTGAGGCTTGGCGAAATGCCTTCCGATATGATGAAAACGGGCTAATAGCAGATAAGCTAACAAGCGCGGTTGTAGAACTATTAGATACGCTTAAGAAAGGAAAGGACCTTCGTGAACAGTATTTAATAACTGCTAGAACAACAGAAATATTCAGCGACCATAGCCCAAGTAACCCAGCACTTCTCTGGATGCTAGCAACTGCACATGATAACCTTAACAATTACGATAAGGCCCAAAAGGAATACCTTAAAGTACTGCAGATATACATTAACGATGAGAAATTGGCCGATATAGAACTTGCTGCCAAGGCTTGCTATAAGCTTGCCGATGACTTCTGGTTTCGCTTGAGGAATAAAAAGAAGGCGCTTCAATTTATTGATCAAGGTATAAGCTTAAGTAATGATAATGCTGACCTGATGATGTTAGGTGCACTATTACGGGCAGACCAAGACAGCACATCTACTCAAAAGTTGTATGAAGACCTATTGCTTAAAGTTCCAAACAAAAAGCAACTGGTATTAAGGTATGCTCGCTTCACGAAAGAGAGTGACCCTTACAAGTCTATGGAACTTTACCAGCAGTTGCTTGATCTAAAATGGGAAATGGATGAAGCGCTCTATAGCTTAGGTTTACTCTATACTCAGGAAGCCTCCAAAATTCAAACCATGGGTGGTGACCCAAAGCAAGTACTTGACATGATGCAAGTAGGCATTAACTTTTTGGAGCGACTATATAAACGTAATCCAAATGATAGCCTCGCCAAGTCTACGCTAGTGCGATTGTACCGAACTATGAATATGGATGACAAAGCAAAGGCTTTAGAAAACAGATAATCTAGCTCAGCTCATCTAAACGGCCAGTTAGCTCCAATACTTTTATTTTGATGTAGTCCCTCACTGTATTGTAATAATTCTGATCAAATGCTTTGGGGTCGGGCAATTGCCAATCAACTCTTTCTTTTGCAGGTAAATGAGGACAAGCGTCGCCACAGCCCATAGTAATTATAAAATCCCATTCCAGCACTGGTAGATCATCAACGGCTATAGATCTATGCTCACTCATATCATAGCCCAATTCCCGCATGGCCGTAATTGCTTTGGGGTTTACTTTACCAGAAGCTTTTGAACCTGCACTAAATGCATTAAGCTCATTTGAAGCGTATAGTTTGGCTAGTGCTTCTGCTAATTGACTGCGATTACTGTTTTCTGTGCAAACGAATACTACGTTCTTCATTGCTTTTTGTATTCAACTCCAATTAATATTTCCATCGTTTAGCTATTTGCACAAGCGATAACATAATTGGCACCTCAATCAATACCCCCACCACAGTAGCCAATGCTGCCCCAGATTCTAATCCGAACAGGGCTATTGCTACTGCAACTGCCAATTCAAAAAAATTGCTTGCCCCTATCATGGAAGCTGGAGCACAAACACGGTAGCTTAGCTTAAGCCAACGGCCAACAAACCAACTTAAAAAGAAAATGAAATAGGTTTGTATGGTTAATGGAATGGCAATTAACAGTATGTGCTGGGGCTGAGCCAATATTTGCTGTCCTTGAAAGGCAAATAATAATACCAATGTGGATAGCAAAGCCGTTATTGATAATGGTTTTAGTCGTGGCAAGAATTTGTTTTTAAACCAAGCCTCGCCCTTATTTTTAGTTAGCAGCCTGTTGGTGATATATCCTGCAACTAGAGGTATAACTACAAATACTACTACAGAGGTAACAAGCACATCGTAGGGTATTTGAAAATCAGTAATACCCAGTAAAAACTGTACTAAGGGCACAAAAACTACTAGCAGTATCAGATCGTTTACCGACACTTGTACCAAGGTATAGTTAGGATCGCCATTGCTAAGGTACGACCACACAAATACCATGGCTGTACATGGTGCTGCTCCCAGTAATATAGCTCCAGCCATATAAGCGTCGGCCTGTTCAGGGCTTAGCCAAGCTGAGTATAGATTATCGAAAAATACCCATGCAAAAAAGGCCATGGTAAATGGCTTTACCAGCCAGTTGACTACAACGGTTAAACCTAGGCCCTTATAGTTTTTGCCAGCTTCTTTTAGCGAACCAAAATCTACCTGAACCATCATCGGATAGATCATCATCCAAATAAGTATAGCCACGGGTATATTTACATGTGCAATTTCCCATGAAGAAATAACAGCAATACTATCGCCTGCTAAAGCACCAATGCCAATACCTGCTACAATGCAAAGTAGTACCCAAAGAGTGAGATACTTTTCGAAAAAACCTATTCCTTTCATTCTTATCTATCTACTAGGATAATATCACTATGTATTAGCAACAACCACTATCTGAACTACAACAGGCTTCAGCTGCTTCTTTTACTACCATAGCTGGACTACAGCATGCATCTTCATTACCATCCTTCTCGCCTTTCATGGCATACTTCGGATCATTAAAACTTACATCACCCAAGAAGTTGTATACCTCCCATTGAATACCATCGGGGTCGGTTACCCAAAATTTATCTTGAGAAGCGTAGCAGCAATTCGTTCCTTCTTCTTCTAATACCTGAATATTGGCTTGACCCATTTTTTTCTTCCACTCCTCCAGTGCAGTTCCGTTGGGCACACGAAAACCTAGGTGACCAAAATTGGCTTGCACTAATTCAGTATTCTCTACAAAAGAGATAACCAATGCGGGTTCGCTCAATTCATACTTGGCATAGCCTGGCATACTTTTATTAGCCGCTTGTCCGAAGAAACTATCGTAGTGCGCTTCTGTTTTTGCTAAGTTGCTCACATACATGCTTACATGCATAGTCGCTTTTGTTTGTTCTTGCGTTTTCATTTATCGTAATTTTGCGATTAATTAATGTAATTTTTTTTAGCAGCAGTTATCCATTGTTACTTTCTTGTTTAAAAAGTTGCCCAATAGGCTTTGTACAGAAGCCCATTCTTCCTGATCGATACAATAGCAGGTACGTGGTCCGTCAATTGCGCCTTTTATAAGTTTAGCATCTTTCAAAGCTTTTAAATGCTGTGAAACGGTACTTTGCGATAAAGGAAGTACATCTACCAACTCACCACAAATACAAGAGTTCCGCTGCAAAAGCACCTCCATTATCGCAATGCGGGCTGGATGGCCTAATGCCTTTGCCCAAGTTGCTAATCGTGTTTGCTGTAAAGTATGGTTCTTAGTCTTCGCCTCCATTAATCGTAAAATTACGATTAAACTATGGATTTCCAAACTTACTGGAAAAATTGCGCTACAAATTCCAATAACGCTTTAAAGATACCTGTAACCTTTCCCACTCCACATCGTACATACACTGGTAAAACCGAAACAAAACCGTACTAATGGAATCGATAAACCGCTCAAGATGGCTCTTGGTGCTCGTTCTCATGATGAGTGTCATTTCCCCATCGATCGCCCAGGTCACCGCTGATTTCACTGCAAATATCACAGCAGACTGTAGTCCCCTGATAGTTAACTTTCAGAATAATTCAACCAATGCTACCTCCTATCAGTGGTATTTTGGCAATGGTAATTCTTCTGTACAAACTACGCCAGGAGCTATATATAGTCAAGCAGGCAGCTATTCAGTAACGTTAATAGCTAGTGATGGTAGTGTGAACGACACGCTTACCAGAACAGCATACATCAATGTATTTGCTGACCCCAATGTACAATTTTCGGTAAGTGACACCATTGGATGTACCCCTTTTGGTGTGCAGTTCATCAACAATACCACACCAGGAGATGCGGCGATCACCTCTATGGTTTGGAATTTTGGTGATGGAGGAAGTAGCAGCACTAGTACCAACCCTACACATAGCTACTTGGCAGAAGGTGTTTTCAGCGTAACGCTATTAGTACAGGATGCGAATGGCTGTTCAGATGAGTTGAACATTCCTAATTTGATAAGTACGCAACAAAGCCCCGTAGCTGAGTTTACTAGCGATGTAATGGGCGCATGCGAGCCTCCTTTAAATGTAAACTTTACTAATCAATCAACTTCATTAAGCCCAGCTACTTACCAATGGAGCTTAGGTAATAATGAATTTCCTACTACTACCGACCCGAGCACGACTTACTTAACTCTCGGTAATTTTAATGTAGAATTAATAGCTACTACAGCGAATGGTTGTGCCGATACGATGACTAAACCAGCCTTCATTCAAATAGCTGACCTATCTGCCAACTTTCAAGCAGATGTAACACAAGGTTGTGCCCCTTTGGCGGTGAATTTTCAAGATCTATCTATGCCCGGTGCTGATATTTGGCAATGGGATTTCGGTGATGGTGGTACAAGTACTGACCAAAACCCGAGCTATACTTTCACCCAACCAGGAAACTATACAGTTAGTTTGTTTGCAGAGGATACTGTATCCAACTGCGATGACCTCACAACCAAAACGATATACATAACCGTTTTCCCTTCACCTGCCGTAACTATATCTTCTAGCGCACCTGCTAGTTGTAGTTTACCTTTTACTACCAGCTTTCAAGCTACTAGTACAACAGCAACAAGCTATGCCTGGAGTTTTGGTGATGGAAGTAATGGTACTGGTCAAAACCCAAGCCATACGTATACCACTGCTGGGGAATTTGATGTTATAGTTGTTGCGGCTAGTTCCAATGGCTGTACCACCACAGTTATAGACTCTGCCTTGGTTATCATTCGTCCTGCACAAGCAGACTTTGTTGCTGATACCATAGAAGGATGTGTGCCGTTAACTGTCGACTTTTTGGATACCAGTATTACCGCTACACCAATAGTAAGCTACTTCTGGGATCTTGGGGATGGTACTACCAGCACAGCAGCTAACCCAACTCACACGTATACAGCTGTGGGTGAGTATGATGTATCTCTTATGATAGAGGATAGCCTTGGTTGTAGAGACACCATTTTAAAAACGGAATACATTAGAGCAGGTAATTTACCTACTGCAGATTTTATAGCAGCTCCACTTTCTGCTTGCTTATCCGATCCAATAACTTTTACCAATAATTCATCAGCTAATGCTACAGAAGCTTATTGGTTATTTGGCGATGGTGGTAATTCTTCTCAACTAGACCCTATTTACACTTATGGCGATACGGGAACTTTCGATGTAATGTTGATCGCCATAGACCGTGGATGTAGAGATACATTAGAGCGCCTTCAGTATTTAACCATTAACCCTCCTGATGCTCGATTCAATGTAGTACGCGATTGTAATAACCCATTCAACATCACCTTTGAAGACCAATCGATTTCCCCAGATACTTGGTTGTGGGAGTTCGGTGACGGACAGACTAGTAATGCACAGAACCCAACGCACGTATACGGAGCTACTGGAACTTACTCCGTACGATTAACAGTAGATAATTTAACTACAGGATGTACGGATGTTGAACTAAAAACAGTTCGTATAGCTGATCTACAGCCTGACTTTACCGTAACAAATACTGTAGGGTGTGCTCCTTATTTAGCTACTTTTCAAGATAACTCACGAGATGCAGTTGCTTACCGCTGGTACTTTGGTACGGGCGATTCAAGTAACCTAGCCAATCCAGCATATACTTATACTGATACAGGAAAATTCACCGTTCGCTTAAGGGTGACCGATGTGAATGGCTGTGTTAAATTCTTTGAGCGACCTGACTATGTTTCCGTACATCAGCCATTCGCTAAGTTCTTTGGTTCTCCAGTTTCAGGCTGTGCTCCTTTGAATGTACAATTCATCGACTCATCAACTGCATATGATGCTACAGTAGTAGCATGGCATTGGGATTTCGGAACGGGTGATACAGCTGTGGGCCCAACTCCTAACTATACTTTTGACAACCCAGGAGATTTCAATGTTACACTTACTGTTACTGATGACATTGGTTGCCAAAATGCTATTACCTACGGCAAGTTCGTTAAGCCAACTTTCCCTGCTCCTTCCTTTACGGTGGACACATTAGCTTGTACAGCTAATGCGATAACCTTTACCAATACCTCAGTAGGTGATAATCTATCTTTTGTTTGGGATTTTGGTGATAGCAACACATCAACTGGTGTAAGCCCTACTCACCTTTACACCGTAGAAGGTAATTACACTGTTATGCTTACTGCAACCGATGCAAACGGTTGTGACAGCACACTAGCACTTCCAGGTTTGGTAGAAGTGCGTAACCCTGTAGCTGGATTTATGGCAGATAGTACATTCTCACCTTGTCCGCCATTTTTGGTGAACTTTAGCGATACTTCTAGTAGTGACATCGTTAGTTGGTTTTGGGATTTTGGTGATGGTGAAACCAGTGCCCTTCCTGACCCAACACACGTTTATCTAGAACCAGATACGTATGCGGTAACGCTAGTAACAACTTCGATAACAGGATGTGTTGACACCGCTTATCAAGATGATTTCATTATCGTATTAGGCCCTTATGGAACGTTCAACTTTACACCAAGTAATGAGTGTGTGGGCAATGACATTACCTTCTTAGCAGACGTATACAACACCATTGCCATAACGTATGACTTTGGAGATGGCACTGTTAAACAGGCTCCTGACAGTACAGTACATGCTTATGGTAATATTGGTATTTACCATCCAACTTTGATATTAGATGACGGGCAAGGATGTTTACATACTATTAATACTACCGACTCTGTAACTATCGGTCAACTAGACCCTGCTTTTACGGTTGATACCACTTATCAATGTAAAACTGGTGCTGTTAGCTTTACCGATCAGAGTTTTAGCTTTCCAGCAGTAACTAGTTGGACATGGTATTTTGGCGATGGAGATTCTAGCAACTTGCAGAATCCAACTCATTTGTACACTGATGCTGGAACATATGACGTGACTCTTCGAATAGATAATGGCCTTTGCATAAAAGACCTTACTTATCCTGCCTTGATACACATTGATAGAGGACCACAAGCTAACTTTATAGTAGATAGTGTTGGTTGTGTTCCTATATTCGCTCAATTCACCGATCTTACGCAAAGTGATAGCACTATTGCTAGCTGGAGCTGGGATTTAGGTAATGGATTAACTGATACTGTTCAAAATCCAACCTATAACTACGACACAGCAGGTACATTTACTGTACAATTGGTGGTTACTTCGGTAACGGGATGTAGTGATACCAACACAACTAGCATTACCGTGAATAGCCTACCTATTGCAGATGCAGGAGACGACACTTTCATTTGCGATAACAGCAGCATTCAACTGAACGCTACAGGTGGAGTTGTGTATGCTTGGAGTCCTCCAAATGGATTGTCTGATACGTCTATCTCAGATCCTATTGCTAGCCCAATTAGCTTATCTACCTATGTATTGACCGTTACAGATGCTAATGGCTGTGTAGATACCGATAGCATAAGTATAGATGTTAAACCTGTACCTACACCAACTACCTCTCCAGATAGAGAGGTCTGTTTAGGTAATACGGCCGAGATATGGGCATCAGGTGGTGCGAAGTACCTATGGAGTCCAGATAGCACAGCATCTTGCGATGATTGTTCTGCTACTGTAGTTGCTCCTACAAGTACTACTACCTATTTGGTAGAGGTAAAAGACAGTAATCTTTGTATAGCTTATGACTCTGTTAGAGTAGTGGTTAATCCACTTCCTATCGGGCTTATTTCTGGCGATACAGCTATCTGTTCTGACCAAAGTACTGTTTTAGAGGCAGCAGCTGCACAGGTATATGATTGGTTTCCAGCAGCAGGACTTAGCTGCAACAACTGTCAAGACCCAATTGCAGACCCAGATAGTACTACACGCTACTTATTGTTAACTGCAACCGATAAAGGTTGTACCAGTAGTGATACCATCACGGTAACGGTAAATGCTGTTCCAGAAGTAAATACTGTTGCAGCCGATGAGGTTTGTTTGAACGATACCTTACACATCAATACAGGCGGAGGAGCAGCTTATGCTTGGTCTCCTTCTACAGGATTGAGTTGCGACGATTGTCCTGACCCAATAGCTCAGCCATTAGAAAGTACGGACTACTTCTTGACCGTAACAAGCGCGGAGAATTGTGTAAGCTTCGACACACTGAGCATAACCGTTCGCGATCTACCAGAAATAACAACTGTTGATGGTGATACCGTTTGTGCGGGTGATAAACTAGAACTTAGTAGTTCTTATGTGAATACCACTTCAGTACTATGGTCGCCAGCTGCAGATCTTTCTTTCGAATACATTGAAAGCCCAACTGCTCGCCCAGATAGCTCTACTATGTATGTGGTAACTGCCACTAGCCCACACAACTGTATCGCTCAAGATAGCGTGTATATTGGTGTGGTAAATAAAGTACGCAGCGCCTTAACTCAAGACACAGAAATATGTTTTGGCGAAAGTGTAGACCTTACGGCCTCTGCTCTTCAAGAAGGTAATTTGGGTACACAAGTAGTTTGGAGCCC
Organism: uncultured Chitinophagaceae bacterium; assembly: GCA_964352775.1. GTDB lineage: Bacteria > Bacteroidota > Bacteroidia > Chitinophagales > CAIOSU01 > CAYGTK01. The sequence continues at coordinate 13,890 of CAYGTK010000013.1, read as the reverse complement.
AGTAAACTTTTTAGACAATACCGATAGCAAAGAGGTTATTGCTACTCCTGAAAAGGATATTACTTACAAAATGATAGCCTACAGCGGTAGCTGTATTCCTGATACACAATTGGTGAACATCACTGTGCATCAATTACCAGAGATAAGTATCGGCGGTCCTATCGAGGCGGTTAAAGATCAGGTAATTCCACTGGCACCAAGCTCTACCAAGCCAGTAACTTATGAGTGGTTGGATGATAGAATTGAGTGTGCTACTTGCGACACCGCCTACTTGAACGCTCAAGACCCAGGCTTATACTTTGTAAGAGCTACTGATGAATTTGGTTGTGAAGATATGGACTCCGTGCAGTTGAAAGTTGTTTCTAGTTGTTTATCAGATGTATATGTACCCAACACCTTTAGCCCTAATGGCGATGGTGTGAACGAGAAATTGATGGTACGTGGATTGACATTGACTGACATCAGCTCCTTCAGAGTGTACGATCGTTGGGGAACACTAGTGTTTGAAAGCGATAACATGATCAATGGCTGGGATGGTACTAAAAATGGTTTGCCATTATCATCAGACGTATTTGTATACTACGTAGAAGCAGTTTGTGGCAATGGTCAAGTGGCTATTAAGTCAGGAAACGTGACCTTATTACGTTAAAAATATAGCGCCCGGTACGGGCGTGGTTTTGGTTTTTGGTTGAAAGGCCTCTGATAATGTCAGAGGCCTTTTTTTGTACCTCCCCCACCCCTAGCGAAAACCAACGCTCATCTTTGCACAGAAGTGGGATAAGGCTTACTTTTGCAGCCTTATTTAATCAACCCCTCACTGACTAATATCATTTCTATGGGACAATATATGATCTACTTAGCACCGGCAATGGCACTTATTGGCTTGGTGTATATGGCTATCAAAGCTTCTTGGGTGCTAAAGCAAGACGCTGGTGACGACAAGATGAAAACCTTGGCTACTTACATTGAAGAAGGTGCATTGGCTTTCTTGAAGGCTGAGTATCGCGTACTAGCAATATTTGTAGTTGTTGCAGGTGCTGCACTAGGTTTCATTTCTACGCAAGTAGAAACTACTCCTTGGTTCATCGTAGTTGCTTTTGTTATCGGTGCTGTATTTTCAGCGGTAGCGGGTAACATCGGTATGCGTATTGCTACTAAGGCAAACGTGCGTACTACACAGGCAGCTCGTACTAGCTTACCACAAGCTCTTAAAGTTTCTTTTTCAGGAGGAACAGTAATGGGATTGGGTGTTGCAGGATTAGCAGTATTCGGATTAAGTCTTCTATTCATCATCTTGTTCCACACCTTGATGGGTGGCGTATGGACCAACACTGGTGACATGACCATGTTGTTAGAAGCCCTTGCTGGTTTCTCACTAGGTGCTGAGTCTATTGCATTGTTTGCACGTGTAGGTGGTGGTATCTATACCAAAGCTGCCGATGTAGGTGCTGACCTTGTAGGTAAAGTAGAAGCAGGTATTCCAGAAGATGATCCACGTAACCCTGCAACTATTGCTGATAACGTAGGTGATAATGTTGGTGATGTTGCAGGTATGGGTGCCGACCTTTTCGGTTCTTATGTAGCTACCGTTTTAGCTGCCATGGTATTGGGTAACTATGTTATTAAAGACATGGGTGGTTCTATTCAAGATGAATTTGGTGGAATGGGTCCTATTCTATTGCCTTTGGTAATCGCTGGATTAGGTATCATTTTCTCAATTATAGGAACCTTGTTCATTGGCATTAAGGATAACAATGCTAAAGAAGAAAAAGTACAGATGGCATTGAACATCGGTAACTGGGTATCTATTGCCCTTACTGGAGTAGCTTGTTACTTTGTTCTACAATACATGCTACCAGCTGAAATGAACATGAGCTTTTTTGGTGAGGCTGACCGTTTGGTAACCCCTAACCACGTATTTGGTGCCGTATTGATCGGCTTGTTCGTTGGTGGAGCTATTAGCTACGCTACCGAATACTACACCGCTATGAATAAGGGTCCAGTTATGGGTATTATTCAAAAATCTTCTACTGGTGCAGCTACTAACATTATTGCAGGTTTATCAGTAGGTATGATGTCTACATTCTTTCCGATCTTGTTGTTCTTAGTTGCTATTTTGGGAGTATATTAGTTTGCAGGTTTTTACGGAGTATCTATTGCAGCTTCGGCTATGATGGCTACTACCGCTATGCAGTTAGCAATTGATGCCTTCGGTCCTATCGCAGATAATGCAGGTGGTATTGCTGAAATGAGCGAATTGCCAAAAGAAGTACGTGAGCGTACCGACATACTTGATGCCGTAGGTAACACTACTGCAGCTGTGGGTAAGGGTTTTGCAATTGCTTCTGCTGCATTAACGGCATTGGCTTTGTTTGCTGCCTATGTAACGTTTACTGGTATTGATGGTATTAACATCTTTAAGGCCGATGTATTGGCCGCATTATTCATTGGTGGTATGATACCTGTAGTGTTCTCAGCTATGGCTATGAGCAGTGTAGGTAAAGCAGCCATGGAAATGGTAAAAGAAGTACGCCGTCAATTCAAAGAAATACCTGGAATTATGGAAGGTACTGCCACGCCAGAATACGGTAAGTGTGTAGACATCTCAACTAAAGCAGCTATCCGTGAAATGATGCTACCAGGTGCAATGACCATTACTATGCCAATATTGGTTGGTTTTATTATGGGTCCTGAGCCATTAGGAGCTTATATGGCAGGTGTTGCTGTATCGGGTGTTATGTGGGCTATTTTCCAGAACAATGCTGGTGGTGCATGGGATAACGCTAAGAAGTCTTTTGAGGCTGGTGTTATGATAGACGGAGAAATGACTTACAAAGGCTCTGAGGCTCACAAAGCAGCTGTAACTGGTGATACTGTAGGTGATCCATTTAAAGATACTTCTGGTCCATCAATGAACATCTTGATCAAATTGACTTGTTTGGTAGGTCTGGTTATCGCTCCGATATTGGGTGAGGTTTATGGAACAGGTGGTCACGCTGAAGTAGTTCCTGAAAATGTAATTGAGCTTGAAGAAGCAATTGTTGCTGACGCAGTGATTGACGAAGAAACTACTGTAGTTCTTAACTAAGAACTACTTTAAGATAATTGAAAAGCCTCCGATAATATCGGAGGCTTTTTTATTGGGCCAAGTTCTATACAACATCTTGTCTGTAGTTAATAGATCTGCTTGTATCTGTTTGACTAATAGATGATCATTATTCTCCGCCTACGCTTAAAAACTGCTGATAGGCTTTAAGTTCATCCCAATCACCCTTTTCTGCAAGTTCTGCCTGCTTAGGCCACGACTTAGGGTTGTGGATACGATAGAGTGGACCAGCTTCATCCAACACAGCACGTAATTGCTCTTCCGTACTTTGGCTAAGCTTGCTGTAAGTGGATATGCCAGCTGCTTTTAATAGCTGCTCTATTTTAGGCCCTATTCCATCCAGTTTCTTTAGGTCGTCCTCCTCATCAGTGCCATCAGTTACAAGGGTTTGTACCGTTGGTATAACAGTAGCTTCCACTACTTCCTCAACTTTATTCTCCACCTCTTTAACCCCTTCTATCACTTTTTCTGCAACTGCCTCAACTGGTGCAGCTTCATTTTTTTTAGCTGTTGCCGTGGTCAACCTGTTTTCCGCTAGCAGCAATTCTTTCTTATATCTTGCTAGTTCCTCTTCTTGATACTTCAGTTTACTCTCCAGATCACTAACCTTACTATCATTATTCACAGGTTTTGTAGCTTCCTTCTTCCACTTGTTAAGTTCACTTTCTAATTGCGCCTTATCAGCATTTACAGCACTTAATTGCTTTTGTAGCGCTTCTGTACTTCCGCTGGAACTTACGGTGGTTTTGCTCCCTCTTTTTATTACTAAGCGCAATAAATAGCCCAGTATAAAAGCAACTAATAGCATAATTACTATCTCCAAAGTATGGTCGGTCATGGATGCTATTCCTGGTCCTTCTGTTGGGTTTTGTTCAAACATGGTATTCGCTTCTAGTAGATGTATATTTCAGCACGCCTGTTCTGCGCCCTTCCTTTTGCTGTCTTATTCGTGGCCACAGGGTCTTTCTCTCCTTTCGACTCAATAGTTATCTTATTTGGTGGAGCACCTCTAGCTATTAACACATCCCTAACTGACGCCGCGCGCCACTTAGCCAGGCGGTAATTACCTTTCTCTGGGCCAGTAGCATCACTAAAGCCAACTATCTTGATACGCTTATCAGTTTCTATTAGTGCTATAGTAAGCTCATCAAGGTAAGCCTTCACTTCTGGGTCAAAAGTTTGGTTGGTGGAATTGTATTTGAAACGTACAATGGTCTTTCCATCTAGCTCTTCTAGCATCTTAGGCTCATCCGTTTCTACTACTTCAGGTTCAGTAATTGTAGCTACTGTATCAACAGAAAGGACGGTATCATTAATTGCTAGGTTCATACTATCAAGTACTTCCGCAGAACTAGTATCAACTACCGCTTCTTTCTTTGATAACACTTTTAATTCTAAAGCAGGAAAAGGCACGGTCTTTAACTTATTGCTTGGTCTTGGCATCCGCAGGTCATCATACTGTATCCTGCTCTCATCAAGGTCAAGAGCGAACACGCTACCAAGCGCTTGAACCCTTGCCATACCAAGTGATCGATCTTTACTACTATACTTTTCACCCACATAATAATACCCTTGCAGCTTCAAGGTGTCTTCTGGCCCCAATAGGCCGAGGATGGAATCTTTGTAGGTTAGAAATCGATCTGAAACTAGTGGTTCTGGTGAGGCCCAGTTGAACATAATGGGTCCCAAATATTCAGCAGGTAACTTACCAACGAATTTCTCCCAAGGCTCTCCTTCTTCTACCTCCACAGCAACGGGCTCGGTACCCAAACGCTTAACCTTATTGATGTACCAATACCAGGAGCCTATGCACCAAAGCACAAATATCATTAATACTAACCAAGCTGATGAACGCATAAGGTCTATTGGTTTTACTTAAATATAGCAAAAGGCTGCGTGGCTAAAAAAGAGAAAGCTGTTAACACTAGGTGCATAAAACTGTTATAGAAGTGTTTAGCCTGTATATGTTCACTATCTTTGTAGCACATGAAGTATATCCGCAATTTTTGTATCATCGCGCACATTGACCACGGTAAAAGCACCTTGGCCGATCGCCTGTTAGACTATACTCACACTATCACCGAACGGGAGAAGCAAGCCCAAGTGCTAGATAGCATGGACTTGGAACGTGAGAGAGGTATCACCATTAAAAGTCACGCTATCCAAATGGATTACGTGCAAGATGGGCAAGACTATATCTGTAATTTGATAGACACTCCTGGGCACGTTGATTTCTCGTATGAGGTGTCGCGCTCCATAGCAGCTTGCGAAGGCGCATTACTTTTAGTAGATGCTACGCAAGGTATTCAAGCGCAAACCATTTCAAACCTATACTTAGCTATTGAGCAAGATCTGGAGATAATTCCCGTTATCAATAAGATAGATATGGATGGGGCGATGATAGAAGAGGTGAAAGATCAGATAGTGGATCTTATTGGCTGTGAACCAGATAGTATATTAGAAGCCAGTGGAAAGACTGGAGTAGGTGTGCCTGAAATTATGCGCGCCATTATTGAGCGTGTTCCAGCACCATCAGGTGACCCCGAAGCTCCATTACAAGCTTTGATATTCGATTCTATGTTCAACTCTTACCGAGGAGTAATTGCCTACTATCGTATTATGAACGGTACGCTGCGTAAGAATGATCAGATAAGATTCGTAAATGCTGGTAATGAGTACCAAGCAGATGAAATTGGCACACTGAAGCTTGATATGCTACCAAAAAAAGTAGTAAGAGCAGGTGATGTAGGTTACGTGATAACTGGAGTAAAACAAGCCAGCGAGATAAAAGTAGGTGATACCATTACCTTGAAAGACAACCAATGTGCTGAAGCTATCCCAGGATTTGAGGAAGTAAAGCCGATGGTATTTTCAGGTATTTACCCTATTGATAGTGAGGATTATGAAGAGCTACGCGAATCACTGGAGAAACTACAATTAAACGATGCTTCCTTAGTCTTTGAGCCGGAAACTTCTGCGGCATTGGGATTTGGTTTTCGCTGTGGTTTCTTGGGTATGCTTCACTTAGAGATAGTAACGGAACGACTGGAACGGGAGTTTGACATGACGGTATTGAATACCGTACCCAACGTGTCGTACTTTGCTTATGATAACCGCAATGAAAAGCTCATCGTTAATAACCCTTCCGATCTTCCTGAGCCATCTTTGCTGAATTATGTAGAAGAACCTTACATAAAGGCGCAACTGATAAGCAAGCCCGATTATGTGGGTAATATAATGACGCTTTGTATTGAGAAGCGCGGTATACTAACCAACCAAGTATACTTGACCCCTACCAGAGTAGAGTTGACCTTTGATATGCCTTTGGCGGAGATAGTTTTCGACTTCTACGATAAGTTGAAATCCATTTCTCGTGGTTACGCTTCTTTCGATTACCATCCGATAGGCTACCGCCGAGGAGAATTGGTACGACTAGATCTTAAACTGAACGGAGAATCAGTAGATGCACTTTCAACCTTGATACATAAAGACAGAGCATATGATTTCGGAAGAAAGATATGTGTTAAGCTGAAAGACCTATTACCTCGTCAGCAATTTATGATAGCCATTCAGGCCAGTATTGGTGCCAAAGTAATTGCCCGTGAAACCATTAGCGCTTTGCGTAAAGACGTTACAGCCAAATGTTATGGTGGTGATATTACTCGTAAACGGAAGCTATTAGAAAAGCAGAAGAAGGGTAAGAAAAAGATGCGCCAGATCGGTTCAGTAGAAGTACCACAAACTGCTTTCTTGGCCGTATTGAAACTGGGCGATTAAAATGAAGCTCTAAACGCTTTCCATATACTTCTAAGAGGTATTAAGCACCACAAAAAAAGCCCCTCTGATGAGGGGCTTTTACATTATCTCGAGGTTTTAGAGTTAAAAGCTTAGTTCTTTGCTTCTAAATATCCTTCTGCCTCTGTTTCGTTTTTGGCCAGCGCATATATTACTAGACCAAATCCAATTTTGTTTACAGCATCACCTATGTTGTAAACTACATCCATAAACGCTGCATTCATACCAAAGTCAATTCCAAAAAATCCACCTTTAGTTCCTAAAATGTATCCCAATGGGTAAATTGCCCAACCAGCAAACACAAACCATGCTAATGCTTTGTTAGCTTTTAGTAAATTACCGCCAGCATTTTTCGCATACTGCGCTACTTCACCAAACCATACTAGATAGAATATGTAGAAATAAGCTACACCTGATAATGCTCCCCATACCCACGATTGTGTTTCGTCTGGATAAATAGCTTCGCCAATATATCCCAATACGAGCATAGCAACCGATGCGACTACTAATTTCCATAGCGTACTCTGGGTGGCTCCTGATTTCCTAGTTATCAAATAGAATTCCACACACATTAACGGTACGGTGAGTAACCAGTCGACGTACCTAAAAAAGGTGGGCGACTCTCCCGTGGAGATGTAGAAATCTCTCATGTAAAAATAGTGTACTGCTGCAATAAAGGTTATTAATCCCGATACTAAGAGAGAGGTTCTCCATTTGGGAGTGATCTGACGCATTTCTAGCCAGAAAAATGCTGTTGCCGCCATCATGGCCATTGAGCCAATAAAAAAAGTGAACCCTACAATCGCTTCTAGCGACGAAGGATTACTGTAGATATCTACAGCGTTTTGTGCTATATCAGTTTCCATAGTTAAAAAGTTTAGGTTATTATGATGCATACAAAACGTGACGAGTTCTTTTTAGTTTAGATTTTTGACTTAAAAAAAATCACAACTTGCTGATAAACAAATACATAAATAGAACATCTGTTTATATGTATGAACATTCCTCAATGCTTATCAGTTTAAGACACTTCTAAGGTTTCACAGCCCTGTATCTACGGCTATTGCTATCGTATGCGTTTTTAAATATCTTATTTATTTTGACATACAAATTTAATAGCGCCCTGACTTTTCCTTTTTTTTAACACAAGTAAAAAAATGATTTTCTTCTCCAATAATTTGTTCCGCAACTTTTAGGGTGCTTTTTAGTTGTTTCATACTAACCCACACCAGAAAAATTGCGCAGCATAAACATTATCACTTGGGGAGTAAGTCTACTTGTTTTAATTCCATCACTATTGGGATATCTCTATCCTATTGAGCTCCAGTATCTACTATTTATAACATTATCGGTAGTATTGGGTATATCACATGGTGCTGTTGATCACTTAGTGAGTAAATACATTTTATGGAAACAAGAAGAAATTAGCCTTCCAAAATTTATTACAGCCTATGTTTTTATAGCCGTAACCTATGCCTTATTATGGATTTGGGCACCTTTACTAAGTTTTATCATTCTATTACTTTTTTCCGCTTACCATTTCGGGCAGGCTGAATTACAAGAATATTTACCTGCGGATAGCACTATTCACCGATCTTTTACCTACATGATTTGGGGTAGTACTATGGTGTTAGGATTGTTGTTTGGAAATTGGAACGAAACAGTTACTCTACTGATGGAAAACACAGTAATTCCACTATATACACTAGAGCAACTAGCTACTTCACGAAATACACTAGGTAAATTCATTTTTGCAAGTGGCTTTGTAACAGCAGTAATGCTGCTCCGGCATTTTCAAGCTGATGACCTATCGCAAAAGTGGCTGGCTCAATCCGTTGGTAGTCTGATTCTATTGATATTACTTTTCACACAAGTCCCCTTCCTCATCTCCTTTAGTGTATTCTTTGGTTTATGGCACTCCTTAAAAGTATTGCACCACGAGTATCAAGGTCTGTATTCGGAAGGGGCAATACATTCTGTTAAAAGCTTTATCACCTCCCTTTTGCCATTATCCATTATTAGCTATTTAGGATTGGCCGCTTTCACTGCTATATGGTATGGATTTGAGTTGAATGGCCCTTTGCATTTGTATGTCATCATCTTTATAGCTTCGTTGGCTTTACCTCATTCATTGATTATGGATAGGATGTATGCCAACATGAATAAGCCTTTACCCTCTAAATGACTAGCTGTACTAGAAAAGAGGTAATCCACGATCGTGGTTTAGTTCTTCTTTTATGTCAATAACGAATGAGCGTTATTTGCAGCTTAATTACACCTATACATTATGCAGCTAATAGACGGTAAGGGCACAGCCAATTCCATTAAAGACGAGATAAAAGAAGAAGTAAGCAAGATAATTGCCGCAGGCGGAAAGCGACCTCACCTAGCTGCCATATTAGTTGGTAATGATGGTGGAAGCGAAACCTATGTGGGCCACAAAGTAAGCTCGTGCGAATACGTCGGCTTCAAGTCTACCCTCGTGCGCATGCCTGATACTATTACGGAAGCCGAACTACTAGAAAAGGTAGCCGAGCTGAACAACGATGCTGATGTTGATGGCTTCATCGTTCAGTTACCATTACCGAAGCACATCAATTCTGATACCATTAACCTAGCGATAGATTATCGCAAGGATGTAGATGGTTTCCAGCCAATAAACGTAGGTCGTATGGCTCAGAACCTTCCGTGTTACCTACCTGCTACTCCATCGGGTATTTTGGAACTGCTAGAACGATACAGCATCGAAACCAGCGGCAAAAAATGCGTGGTGTTAGGCCGTAGCAATATTGTAGGTTCGCCCATGAGTATTTTGATGGCTCGTAATACTAGTCCCGGTAATTGCACAGTTACTTTATGCCATAGCCGCACACAGAACTTAGCAGACGAAACACGTGCCGCTGATATACTCATAGTAGCACTAGGCCGACCCGGCTTTGTTACTGCCGATATGGTGAAAGAAGGTGCCGTAGTACTTGATGTAGGCACTACCCGTGTAGATGATGCTTCGCGTAAACGAGGCTGGCGATTGAGCGGTGACGTGGACTTTGCAGGGGTTTCCCCAAAGTGTAGTTACATTACACCCGTGCCAGGTGGTGTTGGACCAATGACAGTAGTATCTCTACTATTAAACACCCTTAAAGCCGGTAAGAAAGAGATCTACAGTTAATTATCTGCTGACCACCATTTTCCTCAACTGAACACTTTCCGCAGTACTTACCCTTACGAAGTAAAGTCCATTGTCAATATCCAATTGGAAGGCCTTTTTATTAAGGTCGCCTGCTTGGTAATGATGATGGAATACTCGTTTTCCTTGAGCATCAAATACTTCTACATCGCTTTCTTCTGAAGCTACTGCGCCTTTCACATTAAGCGTAAATGTACCTTGATTGGGGTTAGGGTAAAGTTCAAATAACTCCTCCTCTCCCACCTGTGCAATGCCGACAGTAAAGCTGAATACATCCGAACGATCAGAACAACCATTGGCAGCAAAAACAACTACTTCATACTCGCCCGTAAGTGGCTCATCAATGTATTGTCCCGTTTCATTTACTGGCACACCGTTGTAGAACCATTGGTAGCTAACCCCTTCGCTGGCCTTAATACCTCTAGGAACCCATTCTATAGTTGCATCGGCAACAGGGTCTACGGTAATACTAGCTGTAGCAGACGGACAAGCTTGTTGTAAACCAAATATCACCGTACTGTGAGATTCACCAGCAGCTAATTGTGTTGCTCCTCTAAGGTCTGGCACAAGCACTGGGCTAGTACGATCTACCGTGCTGCTATCGCCTAATTGGCCGAATTCATTCGAACCCCAAGTCAATACGCTACCATCGTAACGAATGGCAAGGTTATGATAGAAACCAGCTGTAACATCTTGTATGCCGAATACACCCGGTATACGGAATATCTCACCTGGAGAACCGCCTGTAGTTCCTATTCCTAACTGCCCAAAAGTGTTGTCACCCCAAGCATATAATTCGCCTTCAGCGTTCAATGCAATGGTATGTTCTGCGCCTGCACTAAGCGCCACTATATCTATCAACCCTGGAACTTGAACCGGTACATTGCTGAACTGTACATTAGGTATGCCCATCTGGCCTTTTGCATTATTACCCCATGCCCATACATTACCTGCATTATCTACAGCAACAGTATGGTTTCTTCCAGCAGCTACTTGTATCACATTATTCACCCCATTAACCAATACAGGTGTATTAGTGGCTGTGGTATTACCTGTACCAAGCTGACCAAAATCGTTAGCTCCCCAAGCGAACACTTGTCCACTTGTGTTCACTGCAAAAGAGTGTGAACCACCTGCTTCAATATCATTGATCAACGGAATACTAGTAACCTGAACTGGGATAGCTGCCGTAGCATTCGTTCCATTTCCTAATTGTCCGCTAGTATTATCACCCCATAGGTACAGCGTTCCATTTCCGTCTACAGCTATACTGTGGCGGTCACCTGCTGAAATATCTACAATATCTAAAGCGGCTACCTGTTGACCAGGTCCGTTAGAAGGAGAGAAATTTCCATTTCCTAGCTGACCGAAGTTGTTTTCTCCCCAGGCATACATACGACCCAAATTATCTAACACTAAGGTAAAGTCAGCACCCGCTTCTACATCCACCAAATTCTCTAGATCGTTCGAGATAACTACTTCGCTCTTGTTCACATTGGTAAAGTCACCCAATTGCCCCTCATCGTTCTTACCTGTAGAACCGAAATTCTCATTTCCGCCCTGCAGTAATTGAACAGTGTAGTCACCCGTTTCAGTAGCATTATATGTTGCCCCTGTAGCTCCCGCTATTGGTGTGCCGTTCAATAGCCATTGTACATCTGTACCAATGGTACTGGTAAGCGTAACGAACTCACCATCGCATATGGTATCAGATAATGGCGACAGACTAGGTGTAGCTAACGTACTTACCACAAATGGGAAGATACTTTCTTGTACACAGCCCGATGCAAAATCAGTTCCTTGTACATTAACCGTTTGGTTATCGGTCAAGGTGGAAGTGGTAAATGTATTGTTAGCCGATGGGCCAACTTGAGTAACACCATCTACAAAAAACTCGTATTGATCTGCCCCAGTACTAGTGAACGTTAATGCATCGCCATCACAAAGCACACCAAATATGGATGAGCTTGTTAAAGTCAAGTTCAGCTTAGTGATATCAGCAGTAATAATATTAGAAGGAGAAGGACATTCCCAGTTACTTCCAATAGCTGAAACTACGTCTCCATCTTCTAGATCAGGCAATGTAAGTGGATTAACACCTACTGGAGTTTCAGGAATTCCATTCACAAAGTACTCATAGGTTTCAGCACCTGTTGAAGTGAACGTTATCGGTTGCCCAAAGCAAGTTGTAGCTACTGCCGAACTAGCCAAGTTCACCATTGGAATATCAATAACGGTGTAACGAAATGTATCAGTTGAAACACCAACACAACCATTGTTTATTCCTTCAACTGTAACAGCATTTCCATCAAGTATTACAGTACTGGCGAAGGTACTTTGTGGTACTGGGCCGCCTTGAGCGACACCATCTAAATAATACTGGTATAGGTTTGAGCCATTGGCCGTGAATGTAACTGTGCCACCTGCACAAATACTATCGCTAACATCAGCATTAAGGCCTACTACAGGTATACTGTTTACCGTGTATGGGAATACGTTGGAACTAGCAGCACACTCATCAGTAATACCCAATACGGAGATCTGCTGAGAGTTGCTTATGGTGTCTGTTATATAGGTATCAACAAGTGAAGTGGTAGTAGCTGGAAATCCATTTACCAAGAACTGATAATCATCAGCACCTGAGGCGGTAAAGGTGACTGTATCACCATTACAAATACTATTTGTTACAGTTGCCGCTAGGCTTACTACAGGGTATTGATCTACTGTAAATGTGAACAGCTCATTCGCTTCTGCACTACAGCCATTGTTAGCGTAACCTATTACACCAACTGATTGCCCATTATTCAAGTTAGTGGTACTAAATGTACTACTAGGCGCTGGGTTGCTTTGCGATACTCCATCAACAAAGAATTCGTAGAGGTTACCACCATTTCCTGTAAAGACAACTAGATCACCTTGACAAATAGTAGTATCAGACTCTGAGTTGGTTAGAGTAATAACTGGTATAGGATTAACGGTAAGACCAATTGTTGGCGACTGCGCTTCGCAATTGCCCATTGTACCGATAACATATACTTGGGTACCTGTAGTGAAGGTATCGCTACTGAATACGTTAGTAATAGATGGTGCACCAATAGACCCTCCATTAAAGAAGAACTCATAATCATCTGCCCCAGAAGCGGTCAAATTAACCGTATCGCCCTCGCAGTAGATATTGCCCGGTTGCCCAGTAACTAGACCGACTAAAGGAACAGGATCTACCTGAATGGTTAATATAGAATCGGATAGTTGAACACAACCATTTGTGCGTCCTTCAACGGTTACCGTTTGTCCATCTTGTAAAGAGGTAGTTTCAAAAACGCTATCAATAGCGTAAGGACCTTGGTAGATACTCCCTATTAAGAAACGATATTCATCGGCGCCAGTAGCTGTTATAGTAAAGGTATCTTCTGAACAGATCAAGTTATCAGGATCAGAAGTAGTGAAACTTACATCAGGTCCAGGAGTAATGGTCACTTCCAATGTATCATTACCAAACGCTACACAACCATTCTGCTCTGCACGTACACGAATGAATGCCATTCCTGGTGAAAGTGTATCAGTACTGAATGATTGTGCTGTGCCAAATGGACGGGCAATATTCCCGTTTACATAGAATTCATAATTCTGACTACCTACTGCCGTAAAGGTTATTAAGTCATTCTCACAAATGATGTTATCAGGATCGTTACTGAATAAGTTCGGATTTGGATTAGGGTTAACATCAATAGTATAAGTGGTATCTCCCGCCGCTGAACAGCCGCCATTGAAACCTGTTACCGAAACAGATTGATTATTAAGA
>CAYGTK010000012.1:25876-33650 GCA_964352775.1 uncultured Chitinophagaceae bacterium | reverse complement strand
GAGTAGACAAAGTAAGTGGCTATAAAGCAACAGACTTTGGCGGTAAAAAATATTCTGGGGATAAAAAGGTATTGGTGTTATGCACTGAAGAGCGCTATTTTGAAATGACTAACGGTAAGCTATTTTCTACAGGAAATAACGTGCAAGAAACCATGGTTCCATTAATGCATTTGGTCAACGCCGGCTTTAACTTTGAGGTGGTAACCCCAACTGGAAAATCGGCTATTCTTGAGGAATGGTCGATACCAAAGAAAGATGGGGCGGTATTAAAATTTATGAAAGTAAATAAGGCTAAATTTGATAGGCCCATGTCGCTGAAACATCTAGTTGATAACAATGAATTGAATCAGGATTCTGACTACATCGCTCTCTTTCTACCCGGCGGCCATGGTTCAATGGTTGGACTTCCGGAAGATAAAAATGTAGGAAAACTAATAAGCTGGATAAAAACATCAGATAGGTATCTTGTTGCCGTTTGCCATGGTCCTGCAGCTATGATTGCCACAAACAAGAATAATGATGAACCACATCCATATAAGGGATACAAAATGGTGGCTTTTCCCGATAAGTTTGATAAACAGTCCCCCTCATTAGGTTATTTACCGGGTCAACTAACTTGGTTTCAATGCGAAGCTTTGGAAAAAGAAGGGATTACAGTTATAAATGATAAAATAACGGGAGCTACTCACATAGATAGAAAGCTTATTTCTGGTGATAGTCCAAAAGCATGTGATGAACTCGGTAAGATAACAGTTGAAGCTTTGTTTAAAGAGCTGAAGCAATAGAATACGCGATGCAAGAATTCACCATAGAATCGATTAGCCAGGCTCATCAAGCTATGGGGCTACACAAACCAAAGCATCCTTTGGTTACGGTAGTTAAAACGAGAACCTTTAACTCCAAAATTGACTTTAGCGGAGTTAAAATCATCAATAATCTATATCAGATTAGCCTCAAGCAAGCAGGTTGCGGAAATTTATTTTACGGCAAAAACTCGTACGATTACGAAGAAGGGTCGCTAGTATTTACATCCCCTGGCCAGGTCACAATGTTTGAAGGTGAAATGCCAGCTGAACCTGATTCTGATAAGGGTTGGATACTGGCCTTTCATCCCGATTTGATTAGAAAATCAACATTGGCCGATAAAATTGATACTTACTCCTTTTTCCATTATGATGTGAATGAGGCACTTCATCTTTCGGAAGAGGAGCTGAGCACCATAGAAGACATTTTGGATAAAATAGTAAAGGAGTACAGCCAAAACTTAGACAAACACAGTCAAAACCTTATAATAGCAAACATTGAACTGTTGCTTGATTATTGCACTCGATTTTACGACCGTCAATTTTATACGCGTACTAACTTAAACACAGATATAATCTCAAAATTTGAAAGGCTATTAAAAGCATACTATCAAACCGAACTGGTAAATGACTTAGGCATTCCGAATGTTCAATATATAGCAAAGGAGTTAAACCTATCGCCCAATTATTTAAGTGATTTGTTGAAGAAAGAAACGGGAAAAACGGCTCAAGAACACCTCCATCTTTTTGTGATTGAACGTGCTAAAAACAGATTGTTAAACTCGGGGGAATCAATCAGTGAAATAGGGTACTCTTTGGGCTTTGAATATCCACAACATTTTAGCAACTTGTTTAAGTCGAAAACCGGAATGAGCCCAAGTGAGTTTAGAAGCTTGAATTAAAAAAATAGCTCTAAAATGATTTAACTAACATAGGCTATGGTTGCGGCTAAAATGGAAAAGAATTGGGTTATGGGCTAACTTAGAAGCGGAGACAAAACCGGTACATGCAAAACAACATCCTCAACCAAATATTCAACGAAAAGGAATTCAGCCCCAGCGAACTAGAGGCTATTTTGCCGAAGTTTACGCTGGTTAGTTTTAAGAAAGGAGATTTACTTCTCCGCGAGGGAAGTACTGCAAACCACTACTGGTTTGTGCAGCAAGGTTATATTCGCTCGTTTGCGGTAGATACTGATGGTAATGAAGTGTCTACCAGTTTCCTTAGCCGTGGCGATGTGGTTATCGATTGGCCTTCGTTCTTTATGCGGGTACCAACTAAAGAGAATATTGAGGCCCTTTCTGATTGTGAATGCTGGCAGCTTGATTTTGATACCTTTCAGCAGTTGTTTCATGGTATAGTGGCCTTCCGCGAAGCGGGGCGGTCGCGATTGGTATCCAGTTACTTTGAGTTGAAAAGGCACAGCGTATCTCTAATTACCGACCAGGCGAAAGACCGCTACCTAAGGCTTTTGGAAGAAAAACCCGATATTTTCCAGAACGTTCCCCTCAAACAAATTGCCAGCTACCTAGGCGTTACGGACAGCTCTTTAAGCAGAATAAGGAAGGAGTTCGCAAAAAAAACATAAGCCTTTCTTCACTTCTTGACCTATGACAAGACATGGAATTATCGATTGGCTCACCTTTGAACCATTGATAATTTTAAAACCAAGTCATCATGGAAAATTTGAAGAACTACATGCTCCTTTTTAGATTGGATCTGCAAAACATGCAGCCACCCTCACCCGAACAAATGGCTGAAATTAAGCAAGCCTGGGGCTCGTGGATAGGTGGCATTGCCCAGCAAGCTAGGCTGGTAAGCTCTCACCAAGTAGGCCGAGAAGGTGTAACCATTAAAGCTGGCGAAGCCATGAAAGAGGGTGTTCCAGTTATGGATGGTGTATCCGTTAGCGGTAACTTGGTATTGAAGGCTAAAGACCTATCAGAAGCTATTGAAATGACACAAGGCTGCCCAATTTTGTATGCTGGCGGAAGCGTAGAGGTGAGAGATATAATAACTGTACATTAATAGCCCCTCAACTAATTAATAGCTTATGCTTTTGCAATTATCGATGCTAGGCATCACCCTTGTAGTGTTGTTCAGCTTTTATTTCGCAACGGGGCGCAATAGGTTAGCTACAAGCATATTTAGCCTATGGGCAGTTTTAGTGGGTACGCTAGCCTATTTAGGATTTTACGAGAACAGTGCCGGTGCCGATCTACCCCCTGGCATGGCCACTGTTCTACTACCTTCGGTGCTGCTGGTTATCTATCTGTATAGAAAGATCGCTATTGACAGGGTAAGCCTGCCTTGGTTGGTTGGGCTGCATGTGCTGCGCATTCCTGTGGAGTTAGTGTTGTATGGACTATATCTAGAAGGCTTAGTACCCATCATCATGTCATTTGCAGGATGGAATTATGATATACTTTCAGGAGTGCTCGCGCTACTCTTACTTATTGTTTTCTTAGTTAAAGGTGATCTACCCAAAAGCCTAGTGTACGCTTGGAGTGCTATCAGTATGTGTTTATTAGCTATCATTCTAGTTACCGCCGTGCTTTCCATTCCCTCACCTATCCAACAATTAGCTTTCGATCAGCCTAATATCGGGGTGCTTAAATTTCCATTCACTTTATTGCCTGGGGTGGTAGTGCCTATTGTGATACTATCGCACCTATTGATATTGAAAAAGATAAAACATGCTTAATAAGCCATCTTGTTAGGCATAGGTTTTACCTTAGCTAAGTGAAGCCTTTCTGCTTCATAGTTTAGGGTAAAAGCCATGAAAAGAATACCAGAATTAGATGCGCTACGAGGAATTGCATTATTCGGTATTCTATTGGTCAATGTTTTTGTGTTCCACGCTCCGCTGGCATACTATGGGGAGTTCTACGGTACATTTGAAGGTGCTCAAGCCGATATTGTTGACCTAGTAGTAGAATTTGCTGGAGGTAAGTTTCTGTTCATCTTCGCTTTCTTGTTTGGCTATGGCATTGTACTGCAAAGCGGCTCTAGAAAGCAGGGTTTTGATGGCTACTTTATCAAGCGAATGCTCGTACTCCTGCTGTTTGGCGTGCTACATACGTTACTATTTTGGTTCGGAGATATTTTAGCGGCTTATGCATTATTGGGTCTGTTGATGTTGCCTTTTATCAAGTTACCCGATCGACTTATTCTAACCCTTGGGATCTTCTTCTTGCTATTTCGTCCGCTTTATTATTTGGGGGTGGTTTATTTCGGTTGGCCGATGATACATACCGATAAGCTAGTAGAGCTACCCGAATACATTTCCATTTTTCAGAAAGGTAATTACTGGAGCATTTTTCAGTTCAGAATGAAAGAGGTAATTGCCTTTATACCTGAAAATCTAGTTTGGTACTTACCTAAAACCTATGGATTATTCTTCATTGGTGTTTATACAGCTAGAGGAGATCTATTCGCACGCATTAAGCAGTCTCAAGCTAAGTTTATAGTTGTATCTCTTCTTTTTGTGTTGTTGCCTATTTTTTGGACAGCCATTAAAATGGATGTGTTCAGCGCTGTTGACCTAGAAGAAACCCCATTTTGGAGGCCTGCTTTGATCGGGGTGAATGTCACCTTCGAGACCTTGCTGGGCTTTGGCTATATTTTTGGGTTTACCCTTCTATTTCAAAAGAGTGAAGTCCTCACCACCATATTCGCAAAAGCTGGGCGTATGGCACTCACCAATTACATTCTACAATCACTGGTTTGTGTATTCATTTTCTATGGTTTTGGCTTAGGTTATTACGGCAAGCTTCTCCCTAGTGACTTGGTGCTCATTACCATAATCACATTTAGTTTTAACCTTTTATTTAGCTGGTTATATCTCAAATACAGAAGCCAAGGACCGCTAGAATATGTTTGGCGACGCTCCATTGGTCACTAAGTTGGTTACGTTGTTGATTAAAAGAAGCGTGGACTGCTAAAAAGTGTAGCCGAGGCCTTTGCAGCCAAAGCGCATTTTTTTAGCTTGATTTTTTGGTTTCGTTTTTCATCAAGGAAAAAGGAAAGGACATCGAAAGTAAATCAGTATTAGCGAGAGTAAACTAAACGAACTCCTTTAGCAACCTCCTCTCCGAACATATATTGTAGAAACCCATCTTTTCGTAAATTAGGGATACCCTAAACCCATTTACGATGAAAACTTTGTCACTTTCTCTATTCACCCTACTGATACCTTTTTTCCTTTTTGCTCAGCAAGGCACAGAATGCCGTTACCTAACTAATACTTTTGACGCTGAAGTGACCAATACTGTAAGCTTTGGCCTTGGCAGGAATGCGGAGGGCAACATGCAAGAGTTGTTCATGGATATTTATGAACCCAAGGGCGACACCATGAGCCAACGCCCTGTGATGATATTTGCCTTTGGCGGTGGCTTTATTCAAGGCGACCGATTTGAAAAGCACGTGACCAGAACTTGTGAGCAATTTGCCAAGGCGGGCTATGTAGCTGTAGCTATAGACTACCGTATCGGGATTGATATTGTAGGTGGATTATCGAATCCTTCTGGCGAGGGAATGCGGGTATTTTTCCGTGCTGTGCAAGATATGCGAGCGGCCACACAATACATGTATTATTCGGCCGATCAATTGGGTAACCCTTACCGTATCGATACCAATGCCATTTTTGTGGGGGGTGCCTCGGCAGGAGCCATCACGGCTTTAATGATGGAGTATGGCGATAAGCTCTCGGAATTTGATGACCTAGCCAACCCATCAGAGATAGCCAGTTTGGGTGGTTTTGATACCAGTAGCGCCAATGGTCCGCATGGTAGTTATGGTTATAAGTCTATAGGTGTGGTAAACATAGCTGGTGCATTGCCCAATGTAGATTGGATAGAGCCTGGTGATGTACCCGTGCTTAGCGCACATGGCGATGAGGATGATACCGTACCCTATAAAGATGAAGCATCGCTGAACAGTTTGCTGCAATTAGTGGGTATAGAATTAGAAGGAAGTTTCTTAGTAGACCAAGAAGCGGAGGCAGAAGGGGTGTGTAGCTATCTATATACCATGGTGGGTGAAGATCACCCTAGTAATGGGCGGTCGGACTACTATTTTCAAAACATCTATCACCGACTAATGCCGCGTATGAAAGCCATACTAGATGGAAAAACCTTTTGCTGCGATATGGAAGTGAGTATACAAGGTGATACGTTAGTAGGCATATATAATAATGGTGATGAGGTGGAATTGACCAGCACACTAAGCAACGATATGGGCGCAGCACAACTAAGCTGGTGTTCTTATCCCAATGCAGGTTCATCTGATCAAGCTAGCTTTACGGTAAACCCAGAGCCTGATAGTTTGGAGGAAGGCACACAGTATTACACCGTAACCGCTACCGAAGGAAATTGCGTAGCCACCGACTTGGTAGCCGTGCAGCGGGTAGATAGTATTGCTGATACTACTACATCAATAGATGCTAGAACCGAGAGCCTAGATGCTAGACTTTATCCCAACCCTGCGCAGGGGATGATAACCGTAGAACTGGCCGACTACCGAAATGTCAACTATCAAATACTAGACCTTAGCGGAAAGGTATTGCAAACTGGCAAGCTGAATAATAATAAGCAAAGCCTAAACCTAAGCCAATTATCCGCAGGGCAGTATATACTATTGCTGCGCGATGGTGAGGGGAATTTTGGGCGGCAGTTGTTTAGTAAGGTCCGGTAGCTTAACTGTTATTCAGATACAATTAATTAGAGCCTACTACTTAAACTTATATTCAGGGTAGAGTTTCTTATAACAGTATCGATACGCTCAGGCATTATTTACTCTGCGATGCCATTCTTTCCAGAATTGCTCATACCCCTTTTTGTCTAAATCATCGTTAAACACTCTTGGAAGATGATTATCGTAAAACTCCTCTACGGTGTTAACAAAGCTTAATACCTCTTTTCGATATTCGTTAAAAGAAACTGTGGATGTGTAACCATTTTCCAAAGTTAGTTCTACCATAGACTCTTTATGTCTCACCTCCCAATCTACTCCATTCGCGCATCCAACTATCAACACATCCTCTGAGTCATTTACGGCGAACAGACCGTTACCACAGCAGGGTACTAAGTGTTCACCAACTTGAGAGTCTTTAGTGTGTTCTTTTTCTAAAGTCCTAAGATGATACAATGCCGAGGCGCTTAGTGTCCATCCGTCAGAGCTGTCTTTATCTACCACTACCACATCGTCGAACATTACTCTTATATGTCCATGTGCACAGAGGTCGCCATTGTTTTCCGTAGGAGTTATCCAGTTGATGCTTATTACTTCTATTGAGAATGTTCCCATATTAAGACTAAAGATAAGAGTAACTAATAATGAGTAAATGCCTTAGGTAGGGATCTATGTAGACTTCTATCTATATTCTAAGTTCTCGCATCTTGGCTCTAGCCTCTCAAAAACCCTCATTTTCAGCCATTTGTGCTTGTTTCTGGGTTTTTTGTAAAAATTAAGTAGTTGGTAGTAAGTAGCTTATATATCTACATATCCCCTCTTCGGTGGGAGCGCCTATGAATAGGGGCTTGTGAATTTTCCCTAACCCGCCAAAACCCGCCCTGAAAGCCTTGCTATCACTGGGGTCATTTTTGGTAGTGCACCGCAGCTGCACCAAAACATTCCATTTTGGGCCATTTATGTCCATTTCTGCACTTCGTAAAAAAAAGAGAGGCAGCAACTTGTTAGTTACTGCCTCTCACCACCCATTTACAATAGCTAATATCGTACTACCTGTACTAAGGCGCGTTATACAATTTTGGAAAAAATGTGTAAGATGTTTTTTTCGGGGGAAGCTGGAATTGGGTAGGCCTAAAAAAGGGAGAGGTAGCAACTATTTAGCTACTACCTCTACCAACCACCCATTTACAATAACTAAAGTAGCTTACCCAACAGTTGTGCGCGTTATACAATTCTGCGAAAGATGTGTAAGATGTTTTTTCAAAAGTCTAGTGTCTTGG
>CAYGTK010000012.1:16508-25866 GCA_964352775.1 uncultured Chitinophagaceae bacterium | reverse complement strand
GTCTTGGTTCTAGTCTCTGACTTCTAATTTCTAACTTAGAAGCATGGCCTACCAGTTACAATACCTAAGGGGCATCAGGCTAAAAACATTTCTAGCCATTGCCGACCGTATCATCCCTGAAGATGAGCGCTCACCAGGTGGTGGAACTATGGCTACCGCAGGATTGGTGGATAAGGCCCTAGGCAGATTACCCGAAGACCTTAGGAAGAAAATACTCTTGTTTTTAGTGGTAATAGAGGTGTTTGGTTTTTTTGTGGGCCTAAAGGGATTTCACAAACTATCTGACGAAAAGCAAGATGCTTTGCTGCGAAAACTAGAAAATCATCCCATTAAGTTATTTCGCATGGGTTTTTTTGGGCTGAAGACCTATGTATGCATGGGCTACTATACTCGCGATGAGATATGGCCCACCATTAACTACGCTGGCCCCATTGTGCAACGCGAATTTGCCGATACTGAATTACGCCAACTGGCCCAAGAAAAACTGGAGGTGCGCTCGTGACGGTGGAATACGACATCATCATAATCGGCTCGGGGGCTGGGGGTGGAACGGTGGCTAGTCGGCTGGCTCCATTAGCTCAGGCTGGTGCTAAAATAGCTTTGCTAGAGGCTGGTCCGCACTATCCCAAAGATTACCTGACCCAGCGCGAGTTAGAGATGGTAACGCTTTTTAGAAATGGTGGAGCATGGCCTACAAAAGATGGTGCAGTAACCGTAAGCATGGGCGAAGCTATGGGCGGTAGTACATTAATGTATACTGGCGTTACCTTCCGATTACCCGATGATGTTTGCCAAGATTGGAACGTAGAGGGCATCACCCCTGAAGAACTGAGGCCACGATTTGATAAGCTGAAGGAAGAGATACATGTAATAGAACCCGATGAGGCCAAGATGATGAACGACAATAATCGTCTGTTCAAAAAGGCTTGTGAGAAATTGGGTTACTCGCTAGAAAAAATACCGCTGAACATAAAGAACTGTGAGCAGATGGGCTTCTGCAACCTAGGTTGCGCTAAAGGCAATAAGCAAGGTACACTAGCCGTGCAACTGCCCGAAGCTAATAAAAAGGGAGTAGAACTAATACCCAACTGCCAAGTAGTGAAGATCGGTAAAGACGACACGCTACAAGTTGTAGTTCTACCTACCCCAAAAGGCACGCTAGCTGGGCCATTGCAGGCGGGTAGTTATCAGTTAAAGGCCAAAGCCATAGTGATAGCGGCAGGTACAGCAGGCACGCCATCGCTATTACAGCGGTCAGGTTTTCAGCAAGAATTACCTGCTTTGGGGCGCTACGTAACCATTCATCCAGCTTTAACTGTAAATGGTATTTATCCTGAACCGATACGAAATTACAAGGGCTTCCCTAAAATATTTTATACCACACAGTTCACCCATAGTCACGATTATTATATTGAAACGGCTTTCTACTACCCGTTTATTACCACTAAAAACTTGGGCTTATGGGGAAAGGATTTGAAAGAGGTAATGTATAAATACAACCAACTGATGACGGCCATTATTCTGGTGCACGACGATGCTTTACCAGAAAACCGAATTGTACTTAATAAACAGGGCGAACCATTACTAGAT
This sequence comes from uncultured Chitinophagaceae bacterium, assembly GCA_964352775.1. Lineage (GTDB taxonomy): Bacteria > Bacteroidota > Bacteroidia > Chitinophagales > CAIOSU01 > CAYGTK01. Next base: position 24,276 of record CAYGTK010000012.1, on the reverse strand, counting down.
TATCAAGTAACCGACAACATTATCAACAAATTGTGCCATGCCCAGCAGCAGTCGGCAGAGTTGTTTTTTGCAGCGGGATGCGAGCAAGTGATAATGCCTAGTGCTAAGAAAACGCTATTCTCCAAAAGTGACTTAAAGGGAACTTCGCTGAAAGATTTTATCTCTTCTAAATATTCACTTCTTAATAAAATGCCTATCGCCTCTGCCCACTTACAAGGTGGAGCCAGAATGGGTAACGACACCTCAACAAGCGTAGCCGACAGCTGGGGTAAAATTCACGGTCATTCCAACCTATACATTGCCGATGGCAGCCTATTCCCCAAAAGCTCGCATGTGAACCCCTACCTCACAATTATGGCTTTGGCAGATAGAGTGAGCGATGGATTGTTGAAGCGGTTTGGATAAAATAATTTCTCTAAAGAAAAAGGCCCATATCAAACGATATGGGCCTTTTCTTATTTTGATAAACTGATATTATCAGTACTTCATCAATTTGAAGCTAATGGTACGTCCATCGCTATCTGTTAATTGAAGGATATACATTCCGTAGCTCAACACCTCTAAATTAGGTACGGTGTATTGGTTAGTACCGAAGTTAGCCGTCTCTAATGAACGAGAAAGTATTCTTCCTGATACATCAGTTAATACTATATCTACCTCACCAAATAGGTCGGTATCTAAATCGATAGTTAAAGCAGTATTGAATGGATTAGGATAAACTGTTGCTTGGAACAATCCATCTTCTTCATCAATACCTACAGTAGGGCAATCGATAACTAATGCATCGCGAACCGCACGGCTTACACAACCGAATGAGTTGGTGTAAGTATAGGTAATACGGTGCAACCAAGTACCAGCTAATGCCGGGTCGAAGGTGTCGCCACCAACAATACCGTCACCAGTAAATACTCCACCAGTAGGTATACCTAGTAGCTTGTTTGGTTGTCCATCTACACATACTACATCTTCCAAGCCTAAGAATACTACGTCCGTTTTAGCATTCACCACAACTTCTATTTGTGCCAACTTGGTACAACCATTGGTATCGGTTACTGCTACTTGATATATCTGGTCTTCCGTAGGGAATACTGTTATGGTAGCAGTTGTGTCACTTGTGTTCCATACGTAGCTAACACCACCAGTAGCAGTAAAGCTAATAGTGTCTTGCTCGCAAATGGCAGTATCGTTACCAATCATTGCAGGTGGCAATGGATTCACAAATACGGTAACCGTATCGAAGTTTCTACAGCCGTTACTATCCGTTACTTGAACGATATAGTCAGTAGTTGTAGAAGGTGTTACCACAATACTTTGATTGGTGATACCATTGCTCCAAACATATGTTACACCGCCCGTAGCTGACAATGCAGCAGGGTCTTCATCACAAATGGTTTGGTCTGGTCCAGCATCTACATTTGGTAGTGGATTAACCAAAATAGTAATGGTAGCTGATGTATCGTTCGAGCAATTGTTGCTTATCAATAGATCGTAAACACCAGAATCAGAAGTGTCAACACTCAATAGAACTAAGGTGCTATCAGTTTGACCTGTTAGGTCTACTCCGTCTTTTCTCCATTGGTAGCTTATTGGGCCTTCGCCACTTGTAGCTACATATAATGTAGCATCAGTTCCAAAACAGATCTCGCGATCTTGTGACTGTGCTAGAATTTGAAGTGAATCGTAAACTACTTCTACAGAGAAGCTACAAGTATCGGCATTACCAGACGAATCAATTACCTCAAAGGTATTCACGGTAAACCCTTGCGGGAATACGGAACCACTTGGTAAACCACTTATCAAGTTAACAGCTGCAATTCCGCAGTTATCTGTTCCTGATGGAGTTGGGTAAGTAACTACTGCAGAGCATTGACCTGAATCATTCGGTACGCTGATGTTTGGTAAGCAAATAGCTACTGGAGCCTCTTCGTCATCAACTGTTATGCTGAATGAGCAAGTTGAAACATTACCGTTCACATCAGTAATAGTGTATTCCAATGTGGTAGTTCCCACAGGGAATAAGTCACCACTTACTAATCCAGTAGTATCTGACTTCACAATAGAAAGTACTGCACAATTATCCGTACCAGTAGGCATTGGGTAAGCTACTACAGCACCACAGAAGCTACTGTCACTTGGAACAGTTTGGCTAGGTGGGCAAGTAACTATTGGTAGTGAAGTATCAGAAACAACTACATCAAATGTACATGAGTTAGTATTTCCATAGATGTCTGTCACCTCATATTCCAAGGTAGTAGAACCCACAGGGAAAAAGCTTCCGCTAGTTAATCCCGTAGTATCTACCTGAAGTATTGAAGCAACTCCACAGTTATCGCCACCTGTTGGTGTGCTGTAAGTCACTACTGCTCCACAGAAGCCACTATCGTTCGGTTGTGTTACCGTTGCAGGGCAAGTTATTACTGGAGCTTCTGTGTCATTTACATTGATAAAGAAGCTACAAGTATCTGCATTACCCAAAGCATCAGTTGCTACGTAGATGTTCTCTGTCATACCAACTGGGAATGATTGACCTGAAGCCAATCCAGCTATTTGATTTACAACAACACCAGGGCAGTTATCAGTGGCCGTAGGGGTTGTATAAATAACGACTGCGGCACAAATACCAGGGTCGTTGGTAGTAGTGATGTCAGTAGGGCAAGTTAATACCGGTGCTATCGTATCACCTACGATGATGGTAACACTAGCAGAATCAGAACAACCATTGGCATCAGTAACAGTTACTGTGTAAGTTGCTTCTGTTAATCCTGTTATTGTAGTATCTGTTCCACCTGTACTCCACGCATAGGTGTATGGAGGGGTAGCTTGCTCAGCAATTACAGTAGCCGAACCATCGCTAGCACCAATACAAGATTCATTTACTTGCGTGAAAGAGATCTGCAATGCAGTCGGCTCGTTCACGATAACAGTATCAATAACTGGCCCACAACCGTTAGCATCTGTAACAGTAACAATGTATTGTCCACCAACTAGGTTAGAAGCTGTTTGTGTAATTTGACTATCACTCCAATTGTATGTGTAAGGAGCTGTTCCACCTTGTGGAGTAACTGTTGCTGAACCATCACTTCCACCATTACAGCTTACTGCTGTTGAAGCGAAAATAGTAGTGGTTAAGGTAGTTGGTTCGGTTAATGTAACCGACCTAGTAGCTGGCCCACAACCGTTAGCGTCAGTAACGGATACTGTATAAGTTCCTGCTGTTAATCCAGTTATACTGTCAACAGTTGCGCCAGTACTCCAAGCATAAGTGTAAGGAGTTGTTCCTCCCGTTCCTAATGATGTAACAGACCCTGTAGATAAGCCATTACATGTTATATTGTTCACGCTAGGTAATACAACACCTAATGCCAATGGCTCGCTAACAAAAGTATTTGCTTGAGCTGTACATCCATTAGCATCGGTTACAGTTACAGTATACAAGCCAGAAGCTAATCCACTAGTAGTTGCTGTTACGTCACTATTGCTCCACAAGTAAGTGTATGTTCCAGTACCGCCGCCTGCAGTTACCGTAGCAGAACCTGTGGTATTTCCGAAACAGTCTACATTAGTTACGCTAGTAATGGCAGCAGTAACAGGTAGTGGCTGAGTGATAGTTACAGAAGCTGTAACCGGCCCACAACCATTTGCATCAGTAACTGATACGGTATAAGTAGCAGCTTGTAACCCACCGATAGAATCGGTAGTAGCTCCAGTATTCCATGCGTAAGTTAAAGCACCAGTACCTCCAGTAGCAGAAGCCACTGCGAAGCCATTAGCGTTACCAAAGCAGTCGATATTTCCTTGGTTAGAGAAGCTAACTGCAATAGCAGCAGGTTCAGTAATGGTTATTGAATCTATAAAAGGTCCACATCCATTCGCATCTGTAGCTGTAACGGTGTATGTTCCTGCACCAACACCGCTAATAGAAGCTGTAGTTGCGCTATTGCTCCAAGTATAAGTGTAAGGTGTTGTTCCTCCAACAGAAGAAGCTGTTGCTCCACCGTCGCTAGCACCGTTACAAGTTACATCACTGTCTTTAACTAGGCTGCTTACTAATGCAGCAGGTTCAGTAATGGTTACAGATGCCGTTTCAGGCCCGCAACCATTAGCATCAGTAATTGATACGGTGTAAGTTCCTGCAGCGGCTCCAGTTATAGATGCTGTTGTTGCACCATTACTCCAAGCGTAAGTGTAAGCACCTGTTCCACCAGTAGCAGATGATGTTGCACCACCATCAAAGCCGCTATTACAGCTTACATTGCTATCAACAACCGCGCTAGCAGCAATTGCTGTAGGTTCCGTTATTGTTGCACTAGCCACATCAGTGCATCCATTAGCATCGGTAATGGTAATTGTATAAGTACCAGCAGCAGCTCCTGTAATGCTGGCCGTAGTAGCAGCATTGCTCCACGCATAAGTATAAGGCATTGTTCCGCCCATGGCTGATGCCGTTGCTCCGCCATCAAAACCGCCATTACAACTTACTGTGCTGTCAACTGTGGTAGAAGCTAAAAGCGAGTCTGGCTCACTAACTGTTTCCGTAACTACAGCCGAACAACCCGATGCATTCGATACGGTAACCGTATAAGTTCCAGCAGCTAATCCAGTGATAGCATTTGAAGTTCCGCCAGTGCTCCAAGCATAAGTTAATGCAGGGCCAACGGAGAATGTACCTAAACCAGCATTGTAAGTACCAACGGAAGCTGTGGCACAACTCCAGTCACTACTGTCGTCGTTATCCATACTTCCAGTTCTAACATAGGCAGAAGTTGGACCACCACAAGTAGCGGCAAAACCATTACCAGTCCAGCTTGCACCAGTAATAGTATTTAATCCAGAAGTAGCACTCATTGTACCAATGGTAGCAGCATCCCATCCCCAGAAGTTGATGTCTACCACTTGGCCAGTAGCATTTAATATAGCTACCCAGCCAGGATTACCAATAGAGAAGAATAAATTATTTCCCCAGAAGTTAGGTCCAGGTGTTACATCATCACGATAATCAGCAGCACCTGCATTTAAGATACCGCTCAGGTTCCAAACGTTGGTGTTGGCTACGTTAATGTCAGTATTGCTATTACTAGCAACAACTGTCCAACCTGTAACATCAATGTTACCAGCAGTTACATTGCTTACTTCAATAAAGTCTACTAAATCAATTCCGATTTCCGTGATCACTACTCCAGAAGCTACAGGAGCTGTAATGCTTCCATCGTCAGCACCATTACAGCTTACATTTTCTACCACTAGGGTAGGTGGAGTTAATGGCACAGATTGGTTAACCGTTGCAGAAGCTGTTTCAGTACATCCGTTTGCATCAGTAACAGTTACCGTGTAAGTATTGGCCACTAAGCCAGAAATATCTCCCGTAGTAGCACCATTGCTCCATGCATAAGTGTATGCTCCAGTTCCGCCAGTGGCGGTAATATCTATAGCACCATCCATTAGGCTGGTACAGCTTACATCTGTTACTAGATCAATTGTTGCAGCAACTGCGCTAGGTTCAGAAATAGTATAGCTGTTCACATCAGGGCCACAAGAATTGGCATCAGTAACACTTAATGTATAAGTACCGGCAACTACACCTAATAGGTCTTCAGAAGTAGCTCCGTTGCTCCAAGCATAAGTATATGGAGGAGTGCCTCCTACTGTGGTTATTGCAATTGCACCGTCACTTCCGCCATTACAAGTTACATCAGTTACACCACCTAGCAACCCAGCTAGAGCCGCTGCTGGTTCTGCTAAAAATGTCGAAGCTGTTGCTGTTGCCCCAGCGTTATCAGTAATAGTTACTGTATAGGTGCCTACACTCAAGCTGCTTGCAGTTATTGAAGTTGCACCATTACTCCAAGCATAAGTGTAAGGTAATGTTCCACCACCAGGTACTGCGGTAAGGCTACCATCGGCACCGCTGAAGCAGCTTACATCGTTATCTAAAGTTATGGAGGCTGTAGTTGCTGCTGCTGGTTGTGCAACTATTGCAGTACCTACACCTGTAGCGCCGAAGTTGTCTGTTACAGTTACGGTATAAGATCCAGCAGCTAAGCTAGCTAGGTCTTTACTGGTTGCACTAGTACTCCATAAATAAGTATAAGGAGATGTTCCTCCTGTTGGAGTCATTGTGATGGCCCCGTCCGATCCACCATTAGTAGTTACATCTACAATAAAGAAACATGGTACAACTCCGGCACCAGGTGCTGAAACAGCAACAGTTCCAGAAGCAGTTTGAGTACAGCCATTAGCATCAGAAACGGTAACGGTATAAGTACCTGCCATAACGCCAGAAAGATCTTGATTAGTAGAACCAGAACTCCAAGCATAAGTATATGGGGTTGCGCCACCCGAAGATGTAATATAAACAGCACCATTATTGCTTCCTGCACAGTTAGCATTAATATCTAAAGTAGAATCAACACTTACCATGATAGCAGTAGGCTCAGTAATAGTAACTGAAGCAGTAGCTGGTCCACAACCATTAGCATCTGTAGTAGAAACGGTGTAAGTACCTGCCGCAAGGCCAGTAGCCATTGCTGTGGTTTGTCCGTTACTCCATGCGTAAGTGTAAGCCATTGTTCCACCCGCTGGGCTAGCTGTAGCTGAACCATCAGCAGCACCATTACAAGATGCATTGGTTGAACTACTAATTGATGTTGTTAAAGCAGTAGGCTCTGAAATAGTGATGCTTGCTACAGCTGGTGTACAGCCAATAGCATCATTAACAGTTACCGTATAAGTACCAGCAGCCAAGCTAGAAACCGATGTTGTAGTTGCGCCAGTACTCCACAAGTAAGTGTATGGTGATCCACCACCAACTCCAGCTACTATAGCTGTTCCATCTGCTACTCCATTACATGATGCATCGGTAGTTCCAGCTACAATAACTTGTAGGTTAGAAGTATTAGTAACGTTAGCGATAGCACTTGCCGTACATCCACCATTATCCGTAACGGTTACGGTGTACGAGCCAGCTACTAATCCTGTTGCTGTTGCTGTAGTAGCACCATTACTCCAAGAGAATGTATAAGGTGTAGTTCCGCCAAAAGCCATGGCAGTTGCTGTTCCGTCATCAACTCCCGCACAAGTAGACGCTGTAGAGCTAGCTACTGGTATTAGGAAAGAAGGTGAAGTAATAGTAGCAGAGGTTGTTCCTGTACATCCGTTAGCATCAGTAACAGTAACGGTATAGGTTCCAGAGGCAAGGCTAGTTTCCATTGAAGCTGTTCCCCCAGTGCTCCATGCGTAAGTATATGCTCCAGTACCTCCAGCTCCAGATGCAGTTGCCGTTCCATCGGCAGATCCGCTGCAGCTTTCATTAGTTTGAGCTGAAATAGATGCACTTACCGCACTTAGTGGTTGTGTTAAAGTAGAAGAAGCTATTTGGTTGCCACAAAGGTCGGTAACCGTTACGGTATATGTACCCGCTGCTAAGCCAGTTACGGTATTAGTTGTAGTTGCTACACCAATAGTAGCTTGTCCGTTGCTCCATTGATAAGTATAAGGAGCAGAGCCACCTGTTACGGAAGCTGTCATTGAACCATCAGTTCCGCCAAAACAAGAAACGTTGGTAGACCCCGTAATTGAAGGGGTACCTGCGCCTACAACATCAAAGGTGAAGTCTTCTGAGCAATTACCCAGTGTGTAAGTAACGGTAGCAGTTCCTTGTCCGCCATTGGCAGAGTAAACATTACCTAGCACAGAACCCGGACCTGAAGTAACACTCCATGTACCGCCAGTAACAGCACCGCTAACTGTTAAGTTGCGAGAATAGCCGTCG
>CAYGTK010000012.1:0-16498 GCA_964352775.1 uncultured Chitinophagaceae bacterium | reverse complement strand
TTTTAGATTGACGGTAAGTCAACAATGCTGAGTTCGCTGTCCATCCACATACACTCTCGGTAACAATAACTGCTAACGGACCAGTGAATGCGGAGGTGTAGGTCAAACTCTCGTCATCTCCACCAGCGTTATTAGCGTCTTGGGTAAATACTGCAAGGCCGATACCATTGTTCTGGCGACCAGTTAATGCTGTGTTTCCAGTTGCACCATCGGTGCTAAAGGCATACTCGGCTGTACTAACTAAATTAAATAGCTGGTAGTCTCCTTTGTTAATATTGTTCGTAGTGGCATCGGTATCGCACCCACTAAAGCTTAGTGAGTTCTGTAGGTTTACTCCAGTACAATTTTGCGCTTGGGCTGAAGTGTAAGTGAAAATACTTAGCACCACAATACTGAAGAACGTACGCACTACATTAGAACATGGATATAACTGCATAAGGCTGTGTTGTTTGGTCCTTGGTTAAAATAGACTTGTAAAAATAATATTTTCAAGGGAAGAAAGCTGGTTTTGGGACATATGAATACACCGTAAAGCCCGATTTAAGAGGTCGTTAGGTATACTTAGGCGAAAATACCGTGTTCTATATCAGTAGAAGTTTACAATTACGTAATTTTCCAGCGTGTCAGCTAAACGGAAAAAGAAGGTAGAGAATACAGGCAAAATCGCCTTTGCACCCTATGTATTGATAGCCATATTGGGCTTAGGATTGTATGCCAATACTTTGGGGCATGAATACGCACTAGATGATGACGTAGTATTTCTAAAGAATAGCTTCGTACAAGAAGGCTTTGCTGGTATTGACGACATTATTTCCCACGGCTTTTTATATGGTTTCAATGGAAAGAACACCCAATCTTACCGCCCCATAGTAACTATCATCTTTGCTGTAGAGCACGCTATATTTGGCAATGAGCCATTTGTTGGGCATTTACTCAACATCCTTTTCTACATACTTTGTGGGTCTATTTTATTTGCGCTGCTGAAGCAATTATTCAAGCAGTATCATTTCTCGGTACCGCTATTGATGACGCTACTATTTATGGCGCACCCAATACATACAGAAGCAGTAGCCAATATTAAGGGGCGCGATGATATTATGCACTTTCTGTTCATTATCATCAGTTTATGGCAGTTAACGCTGTTTGCTGCTAATACAGTAAAAACGAAGCATTTTGCATTTAGCCTACTGGCTTTCTTTGGCGCATTGCTCAGTAAAGAAATGGCCGTTACTTTTTTAGCGGTAGTGCCTTTAATGCTGTATGTTTTTTACAAACCGCTTGGTGTAAAGAAGATATTGACCTATACTGCCCCATATGCTGGGGTATTAGTGCTGTATATGATAATACGCTCTTCTATACTTGACTCTATTGTAATTGATGAGGAGATGACCATATTGAACAATGCCCTTGCAGCTACAGATGACCCAATAGTAAGGTTGACTTCGGCTATTGTTATTTTCGGTAAGTACTTGGGCTTGTTATTTTTCCCGCACCCATTATCTTTCGATTATTCGTTCAACCAAATACCATTAGCCTCTATCGGAGATTGGCGTTTTTTGCTGGTAGTGGTTGTTTTCGCTGGGCTTATTGTTTTCGCCATTTTTGATGTGCTTAAAAAGAAGGGCTACATCGGGTTCGGTATACTCTATTTTTTCATTACTATGAGTGTGGTGGCCAACATAGTTACACTAATAGGTGCTGTATTAGGCGAACGCTTTCTGTTCACACCTTCTGTTGGTTTTGTGATAGCGCTACCCATCGCTGTAGCCGCCTTATTAAAAGTTGACCTGACTATAGACATTCAAAAGCAGAAAGTGTTTCTAGGAATATTTGCTGTTGTACTAGTCCTGTTTGGATTTAAAACGATGGATAGAAATGTAGACTGGCAGAACAATTCCACTCTTTTTGCTGCCGATGTAGAGTCTGCACCTAACAGTACAAGGGCACACTCATCGTTAGGAGCAAATTTCTTGAATATTGCAGAAAACAGCCCAGACCCACAAGTTAGAGCGGAGAATTTTCAGAAAGGGATAAAGCCATTACAAAGGGCTGTAGAGATATTACCTTCTAATAGCGACGCTTGGTATAACATGGGGGTGTGCTACAATGGTTTGGGGCAAGCAGGCCCTGCGTTAAAAGCATTTTTAAAAGCAACGGAACACGGTCCAGGTTTTGCTAATGCCTGGAATAATGCTGGGGTTATCTATTTCCAACAACAGCAGTACGATCAAGCTATCACCTATTTTGAAAAGGCCGCTCAATTGCAACCTAACAATGCGGATGCACTAGGGAACATAGGGGCTATTTATCACAACCAGGGAGACCTGCAAAAGGCAGTAACTTACTACGATAGGTCCTTGAATATTGGGCTGAACCCCAATGTGCTATCAAATGCTGCAAAGGCTTATGAGAGTTTGGGTAATACTGCTAAAGCACAAGATTACCGTAACCGCCTAGCTACTATGCGCTAAGTTTATTCCAAGGTTACCATTATCTGCCCTTTCTCTACGGCATCGCCTTGGTTCACTTTTATAGCTTTTACAATGCCTTCACCTGATGCTTTGAGCACGTTTTCCATTTTCATGGCTTCCAATATTAAAACAGCATCGCCCTTTTGTATCTCTTGGCCAGGTTTTACTTTAATGGATAATACTAGGCCTGGCATTGGTGCTTTAATGTCGGCTACTTTCTGCTCGGTCAAGTTGCTCATGCCTAGCTTCTCTAATAAAAGATCATACTGATCTTTCATTTCTACAGTATAGTCATTTCCGTTTATGCGAATGGCAAATTCCTTCTTAGTGGCATCAGTTGCTACCAATTCGCAGTTGTACGACTTATCGTTCCAAAGTACATGCATTCGGCCGCTAGCATCTACACTTATGTCTGGTGTTTGCTCTTCGCCGTTCATTAACAGTTTGCCGTTCTGCTCTTCAAAATGAAGTTGCTCGCCGTTATTAACTTTTGCTTGAAACTGTGCCATTTTCGTTGAATTTATCCCGCAAATGTAAGCAATACCCCTTTTTAGCCGAATAATGTCTGCTTTCTGTCGCTTAGCTCAACCGTTACGCCTACGGGTTGTTAGCATAAGCGTTATTTTTGCCGTTCAAAATTAAAACTATGCAGGTTCGCCTACTTTCTTTCGTGCTCGTTGTTTTCTTCTTGTCCGCTTGTAAAACAGCTAAAGACAGTTCTACCATCACCGTAAACTTAGACCCTGTGGAGGTCTATTCTTATGAAGATGAGTATCGCGGGTCCAACACTAGATATTTTGACCTTCTACATACTGAACTTCATGTGAAGTTCGATTGGCAAAAACAGCATCTACTAGGTAAGGCCGTTTTAACCTTAAAACCCTACTTCTACGCGGATGATCTATTGGTGCTGGATGCAAAGGGTTTCACCATTAACAAAATTGAAATGCTTGGTGCTACTGATACTGTAGCCTTGAGTTATACCTACGATTCATTGAAGATCTCCATCAACTTAGATAAGGAGTATACGCGTAATGATACGTTCAATGTATTCATTTCGTACACCGCCCGCCCCAATGAATTGAATGAGGGAGGTAGCAAGGCGATAACTTCTGATAAGGGCCTTTATTTCATTAATCCATTGGGTAAAGACAAGAATAAGCCGCGCCAAATATGGACACAAGGCGAGACAGAAGCTTCAAGCTGTTGGTTCCCAACTATTGATAGTCCGAATGAGCGTACCACGCAAGATCTCTCGATAACTGTAGATAAAAAGTACAGTACACTATCAAACGGTTTAATGGTTAGCAGTACAGAGAATGCTAATGGAACACGTACCGACCGCTGGGTGCAAAAATTGAATCATACGCCATATTTGTTCATGATGGCCATAGGTGAATTTGCTGTAGTAAAGGATAGCTGGAGAGACATTGAAGTGAACTACTATGTAGAGGAAGAATATAAAGAGCATGCAGATGCCATTTTTGGGAATACACCAGAGATGTTAGAGTTTTTCAGCAACGTCTTAGGAGTGGATTACCCTTGGGAGAAATATCACCAAGTAGTTGTACGCGACTATGTTTCAGGGGCTATGGAGAATACATCTGCATCTCTTTACATGGAGCAAGTGCAACGCACGGAGCGGGAACTGATGGACCGAAACTATGAGTCGATAGTTGCACATGAGTTGTTTCACCAGTGGTTTGGCGATCTTGTTACTTGCGAGTCGTGGTCAAATTTACCATTGAATGAGTCTTTCGCTAATTACGGAGAGTACTTGTGGATAGAATACAAGTATGGTAAAGAAGAAGCGGAGCAACATCGCCGCACAGAGTGGGAAGGTTATTTGAGAGAATCGAAAGTAAAAAAGGTAGACTTGATCCGTTTTGAATATGCTGATAAGGAAGACATGTTTGATGCGCACAGCTACAATAAGGGTGGATTGATATTGCATCATTTGCGCGACTACTTAGGTGATGAAGCTTTCTTTGAGGGACTGCGTTTTTATTTGGTAGACAATCAATACTCTGCGGTAGAAGCTCATCAATTACGTCTGTCTTTTGAAAAAGCGAGTGGGGAAGACCTTAACTGGTTTTTCAATCAATGGTTTTTTGCAGCAGGCCACCCACGTTTGAATGTGGAATATGGCGCTGATACCACCAATGGTAACTTCTTGGTTTCAGTTGAACAGATCCAGAATAGAGAGGTTGCCCCAACCTTTACCTTACCACTTACCATTCGTTTTTATACAAAAGGAGGGAGCTACGATGAGAAGGTTTTGCTGGAGAGCGATATGCAAACCTTCGAGTTTGATGCAGACCCTAACGTGTTGCAGGTAAGTGTAGAGCCAGATAGGCTAATGCCAGTTCAAGTAAGCGATAACAAAACACCTGCTGAGCGTGCTATGCTTTATGAAATAGGGAAATCGTATCGAGAGAAATTCGAAGCATTGAACAGCTTGATGGGAAAGCAAGGTAAAGAAGAAGCGGCAATAGCTACCTACTTAACAGCATTAAAAGATCCTTTCTGGAAATTGAGAAGAGTAGCCGCCTTGAATATTGATAAAGAACATAAAGAAAGAGGAGAGGAGGTGATAGCTGGGTTAAAAGACCTAGTATTGAACGACCCACATGCACGAGTGCGTTCGGCTTCAACTTATGAATTGGCCCAGCTGGAGAAGAATGATCTGCTGCCTTTGTTTGAAGCTAAGATGAATGATACCTCGTATGTAGTTATGTCTTTAGCGTTAAAAGCAATTTTGGATATAGATGAAAAGCGTGCCTTGACGCTAGCAGAAGGTCTACAGAAAGAGAAGAGTGCATCTTTAATTGGTGCCGTAGCCACAGTTTACGCTGAAATTGGCCAAGCGAAGCATCATTCTTTCTTTGAAGAGAAATTGTACACTACATACGCCTATACACTATACGGTTTGCTAAGTGATTACGGCGCATACCTAACTAACCAAGAGCCAGAGCTGATCATAAAAGCAGCTAATGAAATTAAGAATATCGCGTACTATTCAGCGCCTTGGTATAATCGTTCAGAGGCTACAAAGGCTATTTATGCTGTAGTTACCCACTACCGAGCTAAGAAAAAGGATGCTATGCGTATTCAAGATGGCTCTACTGCATTAGAGGTAAGTGAATACGATGAAATGATAGATGAATTGATGGTCATCATCAACGACATTAAAGCACAAGAAACAGATGATAAGGTGCTTAAAAGATATGCTAAGATCGAGTAAGCTAGCCTAGCCCCTTAGTACAGGCATGGTCATACAATGTGGCCCCCCTCTTGCTCTTGATAATTCCGTAGCAGGAATACTGATGATCATTTTCTCCACCGCATCTGGGTCAAGAATATTATTGTCATAAGCAAGCATAAAGGTCTCCGCATCTACCACATTATATCCAGCATTTTCCAGTGCTATCGATGTGTGCTCGTTACGCCCATAGGCAATAGCTACACCATCTTTTACAGCTACTAGGTTGCAGCCATCCGTCCATTGTTCGCGCTCATCGTAAGGGTTTATACCGTTTCCGCATTTAATGAACTTCATATCCTTACCTAGGTGCTTCATTAGTGCATCCAAAGTTTGGAACTCATTGGTCTTAGATAACGAGCCTTCATATACCGTAAAAGTAGAACGGCCAGGTTTTAGTAAGAAAGGTTCGAACACTACCATTTCTCGCTCACTTATCTGCGTGAACAAGGTATCGATATGCATGCTCGCTCGCTCATTAGGTATATCTATCTTCACTACACGCTTCACAATTCCCTTATCAAAAAGGCGCCCAGTAAGTAGTTCAATAGCCTCACTTGTAGTACGCTCACTGCAACCAATAAAAAGTGTGTGTTTGTCTATCACCATTACATCACCTCCCTCTAGGGTAATGTTTTCCGCTTCTTTAGTCAAGTCTAGTATTCGATCATACTGCGCCATTTCTTTAAATAACGGATGATAGTATACAATACAGCGGGTAAGAATATTTTCCCGAGTACGCGCTTCACGCGATGCTTGGCAAACTAGAATGTGATCGTTAATCACCACTCCTATGTCTCTAGTAAATACATAATTTGGAAGCGGGTTAAATATCAGTTTACCCGTCTTTCTGTTAATGCCTGTGAATAGGGTGTATACTAAGTCGGTAACGTTCATGTCTTTCAGTACCTTTTGGGTAGCATCGTCACATTCTTCGTCTTCTATAACGTAGTCCAACAGCTTCTCTGTAGCTTCCGCACTGTTTGTAAGCACCTCTAGTAACAGCTCTTGTGTATCATACACCTCATCGCCTAAAAATGCTCCTAGCACTTCGGTGAACAGATCATGTTCTTCTCGCATTCGCGGAAGAAATACAATATCGTCGTATAAAAAGGTCTCGGCTAGTTTTGGGGTAACCATCTCAATGCCATCATCTGGGCGATGAACGATAACCCGCTTAAGCGGACCTACTTCTGATGAAACTCTCGCATTTATCATGGGGCGAAAATAGTGGTTTCCTACCGTATGCTCACGTTCATTTTTACGGGTTGATGATCAGAAGAAGCAAAGTCAAGGTCTACACCGTTCACCTCTTCCACTTTCAAATTGGGCGATACCAAGAAAAAGTCGATCAATGTAGTAAAGGTAGTTTCGGCATCATAAGGTTTAGCCAGTTTCCTATTAGTAGGCACTCTGTCATCATAAGCCCAAGTCCAACCCGGTAGGTAGTCGTCAGCTATTGGCAGTTGATCATAAGCGCCATCTACTGATCGGCCTTTCACAAAATGATTATTGTCAAAGCCAGGAGGTATCTGATTCCAGTCGCCACCAACGACAACATAGTTGCCCTTCTCGTACTCCTCAAGCAGCTTTTCCTTCATAAACTCCATTTGCTGTTGTTTCAGCCCACCATCATCATATGCAGAGTTGTGCGTGTTTATCACCACTAAGTCTTTACCATTTTGAAGTTTATACCGCTGTACCAAGAAGCATCTATCTAAAAAATAGATGCGATTAGGCCAGCTGTAATTCCCGGGAAACTGGTAGCGAGTTGCTTCCTCGCTATGGAAACGGCTATAAGAAGCTATACCTGCTTCTAGTTTACCCATTGCGTTCATAGGTATTCCAGGAAATGGTGCTCCAGCAACTAACCCTGAAATGGGATTGAATTTTACAGAATAATTAGTTGCATAGGCAAACTCATGTTCTGGTAGATGTTTTCCTATAGTTCTTAGTTCGTTCTTGTAGTAGCTGCGTTTCGAATTAGTGTCAACTTCCTGTAATAGTAGGAAATCCACCTTCTCTACATCCTTAACAAATTTGTGGATGCCTTTTAGGTTGCTCAATATACGTTCTGCTGAAGGGAGCACCATTTCGCCACCATCGTAAAAGAAATCTTCCTTACTTCCTAAGCCTGCATAACCAATATTCCAGGTCAAAAAACTGAAGGTACTATCGATAATATTATCGCCTTGGCCATTATGAATGGCAACAGAAGTTATTGCTTCAGGCTGATAGTCGGTAATGGTAGCAAATATCAAATTGCCTACTACATACAGCAAGAAGATAAGTACTAGTGCTCCAACAAATTTTAGAAGTGTTTTAAGGAAGTTCATGGCGATGGGCTTATGTTCAAATTTACACATAAAAGAGAGTTTCCGAAATGGCGTATATTTGTTAAAGCTGGCTTAATAAGCATCTTAAAGTATGACAGAAGATACCTTCCGGCTCGTCAGCCACGATGGGCTTCAATTACAAGGCAAATATTGGTCGCCTGACTCTCCACCAAGGGCCGTTGTATGTATAGTACATGGTTTTGGGGAGCATATTCACCGCTACGCTCACGTAGCAGAGGTGTTTACTACAATAGAAGTAGCAACTATTGGTTTCGACCACCGAGGCCACGGCCGTTCAGAAGGGCCAAAGGGACACACCCCTAGTTACGAGCATTTATTGAACGATGTAGACCAATTGATGGAAAAAGCGGATGAGCTTTTCCCTGAAATACCTAAAGTGATATATGGGCACAGTATGGGTGGAAATATAGTGTTGAACTATGTACTCGGTCGTGAACCAAGTGATCTAATGGGCGTAATTGCCTCTTCGCCTTGGTTGAAGTTACCTTTTGACCCACCAGCAATAAAGGCTGCGGCAAGTAAATTGTTCCGAAACATATGGCCTTCTTTAGCTCTTTCTACAGACCTAGATGCTTCAGCAATATCTCGTAATAAAGAGGAAGTAAAAGCTTATGAGAACGACCCTTTGGTGCATGATAAAATGTCATCAGAGTTGTTCCTTTCTTGCGCTGAAAAGGCAGAGGAAGCTTTAAAGAATGCTGCTGATTGGCATTGGCCTCTATTACTGTTTCACGGTACAGAAGATCAATTGACAGGTTACCAAGGCTCCAAAGAATTTGCAAGTAAGGCGCAAGGCAATATTCACTTTGAAACATTTGAAGGAGGGTATCACGAAACCCATAATGATATTGACAAAGAGCGATTATTTAGCTTATTTATTACTTGGATGGAAGAACTATTGGGAGAGGATGGAAATAAGGAGTAGATGTTTGCTATTATAGATACAGAAACTACGGGGGGTAACCCTGCTAAGGATAGAATAATGGAAGTAGCCGTCATTATACACGACGGTGAAAAAATGATAGAGGAATACAGCACGCTGGTAAATCCTGGGGTGCCAATTGCGCCATTCATCAAATCTCTTACTGGCATTAATGACGATATGGTTAAAGATGCCCCGACATTTGAGGAGATCGCAGATGATATATTGCGATTGACTAGTGGGGCAATATTCGTAGCTCATAATGTCCGTTTCGATTATACTATACTCCGTAATGAATATCGCAAATTAGGCGTCCGATTTCGTCGTAAGCAATTATGTACGGTGAAATTGAGTCGGGTACTTTTTCCAGACCAGCCTTCTTATTCCCTAGGAAAACTATCCCGATCACTTGAGATACCGTTAGACGGAAGGCATCGTGCTTTAGGAGACACTAGAGCTACCGCGATACTTTTCGATCGTATGCTGAAGAAGGATAATAGCGGTGTGATAAAAGGGATGTTGGAAGAAGAGCTATTATCAGAATTCTTCCCGCCCAACCTTTCGCATAATGCAGTAGACGACCTGCCAGAAGATGCTGGTTTATTCTATTTACACAATGAAGAGAAAGAGGCCATTTACATTGGGAAGTCGAAGAATATTAGGAAGAAGGTCATCAACCTGTTTACCAAGGAAGTGGAGAAAGCTCGGTTTGAGCGCTTGAAAGAGTTGGTGTTTGACATTAGCTACGAGGTAATGGGTAGTGAACTGATCACTAACTTGATGGAGTTAGAGGTGTTAGATAGTCTTCGCCCTCAATATAATGTAGCGCAACGAACACGCCGATATCATTTAGGTATCTTTCAAAAGTTTGATGAGGACGGTTTTTTGAATTTGCGGATAGAACAGACTAAAGACAGAGAAGACCGACCAGTAATTGAATTCACCAATAGGAAGAGCGCAAATATTGTCATGGATAAGTTGATAAACCAATATCAACTTCATCCAACGCTTTGCGGTATGAATGGTAAATATGGCGATGTGCCTATGAACGGCCTTCAGCCTGGCCCTTATAATGCTAAGGTGAAAAAGGCGGCAGCGCGTTACCAATATCGCTACACTAGCTTTTTTATTATTGGTGAGGGACGTTCACATCACGAGCAATCAGCAGTTTGGATAGAAAGAGGACAGTATAAAGGATACGGGTACTTTCAGCCAGAATATATTGAGAATGATATTGACTCTTTTAAAGAATGCATCACTTACAAGGATGACGACCCCGATGCTCATCGCGTAATACGTAGTTGGTTAGGCAAGCGCTCTAACGATGAAATAATACCTTACGAATAGAAACTGATCCAGCTTATGGTAAGCTGTTTTTGAAGTCCATGTACTCTTGGTCGAACGTTCCTGTTCCAGTGCATCCTAATTCTGTTCTATCATCACGAATGTTCTGGATCCTGTTATCAGGATTGGGGTGAGTACTAAGGAATTGTGGTTGCGACTGACCACCTTGTGCTTCAATTTTTTCAAAGAATCCGGCAGCTCCAGCAGCATTATAATCTGTAGGGCACAAGTAGATCACTGAAAACTCATCAGCCTCGGTCTCATCACTTCTGCTGAATTTTAGTGATAATAATCCAGTAGCTAATTCGGTTAATAAACCTGGGTTACCTCCAGTAGCTACACCTACTAAGGTGCCAATACCATACTGTTTGGTTAGTTGACCTGTAGAGTGCCTTCTATCTGCATGTGCTATCTCGTGGCCTAGAACACCAGCTAGCTCATCTTCTGAATCCAGAAATTTGATGAGACCGGTATATATGTAAATATGACCACCAGGTCCTGCAAAAGCGTTCAAGGTTTGGTCGTCTTGAATGATCTTTACTGGCCAGCTGAATTCGTCTTTGTATTGAACTTCGCCACTGTTCAATATCTTGTCGCGCATAGCCCTTATGTAGGTGTATGCCTCTGGATATTGCGTTTCTGAAAGTACTGGAAACTGCGCTGGGTCGGATGCTATTTCAGCTGCTAATTGACTGCCAAGCTCACGCTCATCTTCAATAGAAAATAGGTTGAAACCAGTTCCATCACCACATGCTGAGATACCTAGTATGGCAATGAAGAAAGTTAATTTACAGAATGGAGAAAGAAGCCTCATAGTTGTTCAATTTCCACAAAGCTAAGAAAGCTACCTGTACTTATAAAAAATCGGGCTTTTTCAACGGTGTTCCATCACCCAATTTACCAAGGGGTATTTTGTATATGGTATGATTAACCGAGTTATCTGACTGAACAAATTGCTTTAGCTTGATGGTTTGGTCAGGCTTATTATAGGAAGTTAAAGAGGTTCTGTACCTGAATACGCCAGGGTATCCATCTTCAAATTCCTCTTGCGGATCCCAGAATTTGCCAGAGTATACTATGAGATAGTATTCCCCATCGGCCATATCTTCCAGGGTTACCTTGTCTTTGGCCCTTACAAATTGATGAGTGACCATCCGTTCCGTTCTTTTATCCATTACAAACACTAAAGCATCAATTGTACTAAGGCCATTCAGTTCTAGTCGATTGTAATAACCCTTACGTTGTTCAACATCTTCAGTAGCGTAAACTTGCTCTCCCGTTTGTGGGCGAAAATCGTGCATATACACCATTGATAGATAGGCGTTACGTTCTTTCCCTAAAATGTTATGATCAATGTAATTGTAGATGATAACACTCATAATGGCCGTAAAGAAAATTGTACCCAGCCAAACCATTCCAGTTTCGAAATGCCTTTCGCGGCGGATCTCTTTTTGGGTCATTTCTTTACCTACTTGCACTAATATGGCGCTGGATAGATGACGCTTGTTACCGTGTATTACGCTGGCAGGCCCAATAGTACCACGGCCTTCTGTTGAAGGCAGAATGCGGTAAGTTATCTCGGTTACTCTGTCGTTCAGTTTTTTAACATTGGGGCCACTTATTTTCCTAAAGCCTTTACCACCTTTAAGGTTAGGTGCTTCACCGCCAATAAAGGATTGAATTTTAATAGTAAAAGGAGTGCCATCGCGTATCTCTTTACTAGAGATGGAAATGATCAAACTATCGGGTGAAAATTCAGAAGGCATTTCCTTGTAGGCCCGCTTTTGCTCTTTATCGGTTAGCTTTTTATCATAAGAAGCTCTAAGGTCTTGGTCAGAAAGCGTGTGGTACGCTTCTTGTATTTTTCTAAAAGCTTCTACTACTTCTTTGTCATCGCCAGCCTTATCGGGATGATGGCGCAGCACTAATTTGCGGTAGGCGCGTTTAAGCTCCCGCTCAGAAGCTTTTCGCTCTACCCCTAGTGTACTATAATGATCTTGACCCCTTACCATCGTCTTAAATATAACTGTAAGCCGCGGGAAAGGTTACACTTTAGCATCAAGCAGCCGACTTTTCCCTTGCTTAAAAAAGACTAAATTCAGTAAAATTTCCCGCACATGGCAGAGGTAATACAAACACCCCTAGATAGATTTAAGAATTTACCTGATTATCCTTTCGAGCCAAAGTTTATTCAACACAAGGGTATGAATGTACATTATGTGGATGAGGGTGAAGGAGAAATTATTCTCTGCCTACATGGTGAGCCTAGCTGGAGCTTCTTGTACCGAAAGTTCTATCCCGTACTTGCGCCTAACTACAGGGTAGTATCGCCCGATTTTATTGGCTTTGGAAAGTCGGATAAACTCACCAAAATAAAGGACTATAGCTACGGCTTCCACTTTGAACTGATGTTGGACTTCATTGAGCAAATGAAATTGGATAATATCACATTAGTGGTACAAGATTGGGGTGGATTGATAGGTTTAGGCGTGCTGGGAAAAATACCCGATAAGTTTGCTCGTGTAGTTATTATGAATACTGCTTTACCCGCAGGAAAGCCAGCTCCCTTAGCCTTCAAAGCTTGGCAAGCATTTGCTAAGCACTCACCATTTTTCCCGATAGGTGGAGTGCTAGAAAAAGCTACAGAACAACCTATGAGTAAGGAGGTGAAGGCTGCTTATGATGCACCATTTCCATCAGAAAAATACAAGGCAGGCGCTAGGGCTTGGCCCGCATTGGTACCCACCTCGCCTGATATGGGAGGTGTAACAGAAATGCTACATGCTAAAGAGGTATTAAAAGAATGGAATAAACCCGCACTAGTCATGTTTTCTGATAAAGACCCGATAATGCGTGGCAGAGATAAGTGGTTTAGAGAGAAGATACCAACTGCTAAAGACCAACCATTTATTGAAATAAAAGATGCAGGTCATTTTTTACAGGAAGATAAAGGCGAAGAAATAGCCGAGCATATCAAGGCCTTTATTGAGCGAACTCCTAGTTAAACTACTTTCCGTAATATTTCACGCAGCTCTGCTATCATCATGGCAGTAGCTCCCCATACAATGTATTCACCCAAGGCTAGGCCAGGAGATGTGATCGTCATATCACCTCGAACCTGTATTTCATGTTCTGCTATTAAACTATCATCTAATAATTGATGGATGGTAGGTTCTAAAATGCCATCTACCTCACTTTCTTGAAGCACAAAATTTGGGCGTTCATTGGCATAGGCTAATACTGGGGTAACTAAAAAATTGCTTGGCGGAATATACAATTCAGACAAGGGACAAATAACAGTAACGGTTTCACGAGGTACACCTACTTCTTCTTCAGCTTCCCGAAGTGCAGTTTCAATAATGTCCTCATCTTCTTCTTCCCGCTTTCCACCTGGGAAGGCAATTTGCCTGCTGTGTACACCATCATATTCTGGTCGGCGGATAAGCACGGTCCTAATTTCTTCTTGATGCGGGTAAAGTAGTACCAATACACCTCCAAGTCTAGCGTTTTTATAATACTCAGCATTAATGTCAGGAGTGCCTCTGTGCGTAGGGGCTAATAGACTTTGTGCGTTAAATCCAGGTAGATCACCCTGAACTGCACCGCTCAATTTTGCAGAAAATTGATCAAACTTCATTGGTACAAAGGTAGGGCTTGTGAAATAAGTAAGACTAATTTCCTAGAAGAGAGATCCTCTTGGTTATCAACCTTAGATCAGCGTAGGGAGAATAGTCGCGCGCATAAAATAGATCTAGCCTTTTCATTGTGCTATCGTCTAATTCCCTATCGTGTAATAATGCGGGATAGAGCACTCCTTTCTTTAGACTTGGGGTTCGGTATTTACTCGAGAATTCTGAGACATCAGAGTAGCCTACCCAAGTCTTTTTACCGATAAATACAGAAAAGAGGTTTCGGATAAAGGAGGTTTTATTCTTTACTAGTAGTATGGAGATAGGTAACAGTAGAGTCAAAAGTAGACTTACGGCAATGTCTATTACTCGTTTATTCCTTCTATTCATTGGGCTGGCAATAGCCATATCCAAGTCGATGGCATAAAGATCACCAGCTGAGTTCTTTGAGTTACTACCAACAATGCTATCACCTACTTCGCTCATGAACTTGTAGTTCAATTGCGGGCCAAGCTGTTGGATAGTTGCAATGGAGTCATCTACGGATACTATTTTGTTACAGAAGAGCACTTCTTCAAAGTGGTAGGTCTGTTTTAGTAGCTCTATATCTGCTAAGGACCCTAATACATCTTCGCCTTCTTCTTTACTAGGAGTAACAAAACCAATGAATCTGAACCCCCAACCTGATCGGTCGATCAACGAAAGTGCACGTCGCCCTTCGTCTTGATCACCCACTATTACCATTCTGCTGTTAAGTGTATTGCCACTATCTATCAGTTGCTTATCCAATGTTCTAGAGAGTAACCAGCGAAGACCTACTAAAGAAAAAATAGCCCATACGGAGCCTAATAATATCATTGCCCTAGAGAAACGATATTCTTCAGGTAAAAAGGCATATACACCAGCAATAACCAAAGTGCTAATAGCAATTCCCCTTACTACGCGTATTAAGCGAATGGGTTTATCGTATCCACCATTAAAATAAGTGCCCAATATCCATAGTAGTATGTAAAGCGGTACTATCAAAAGCATATACTCTTCAGGGTAATACTCTGCTGCATTCTTTATTCGGGTAGCCCAAAATTCTTTAATGGCATACATGCCGCTGATTAACAGTAGCGCATCCATAGCTGGTAGAAGTAGTTTCTTCATTACTCTACCCACCACACTTACGCTGGCCTTAAGGTAAATGGCCAGTTCAATAAAGCGACTATACAACTTAGCCTGTTGACTTGAAAAATGCTTTTGCGCAAATAGCATCATGGCTTTATAGAACATCCGTACATAGTTCAAGCTACCCTTTTTGGTGCTTTCGCCTTTGTAATGAATGATTCTGCTTTCAGCAAAGTAGTAGTTTTTGTAACCTCCTTTTTGAATGCGATAAGAAAGGTCTACATCTTCTCCGTACATAAAGAACTCCTCGTCCAGCAAGCCCACTTTGTCTAAGGCCTCTTTACGCATTAGCATGTAGGCTCCAGCTAATATATCTACCTCATGATTTTTTTCAGGGCTTAAGTAGCCTAGATGATAGCGGGCAAAAGTTTTTGACTTTGGGAACAAAGAGGAGAGACCGAAGATCTTGAAAAAAGATACCCAAGGTGTTGGTAGAGCTCGCTTTGATTCTGGTAAGAATTGTCCCTTTCCGTCCAACATTTTGATGCCTAAGGCACCAGCGTCAGTATGATCATCCATGAACTTTACCGAAGTGGTAAATGTATCCTCCTGTACCAACGTATCAGGATTGAGTAGTAGCACATATTCACCTTTGGCAATACGCATCCCTTGATTATTGGCTACTGAAAAACCTGTATTAGTGGTGTTGGCTATGAGAATTACCTCTGGAAACTTTTCACGAACCATTTCACAAGAGCCATCAACGGAATCGTTGTCTACAACTATTATTTCCGCAGTAATATTCGGTATGGCCTTGTAAACGGATGCCAAGCATTGTTCTAAAAAGTACTTTACGTTGTAGTTGACAATGATGACAGAAAGCTTCACCATTCTATTGGTTGCTCATGTAATTCTCGTAAGGCTGGCGATTCACTATTGATCGTGCTAGGGTAAGGTCATCTGTATATTCCAACTCACCACCAAATGAAACACCACGTGAAATAGTAGTGATCTTCACATCACTCGATTTCAGTCTTTTACTGATATAGAATATAGTAGTATCACCTTCTATAGTAGGGCTAACGGCCATTACAATTTCTTTTACTCCCCCTAAAAAGACCCTATCCGCCAGTTTGTCTATAGTTAACTCCTCTGGGCCGATACCTTCTACTGGAGAGATAACACCACCAAGCACATGATAAGTGCCAGGAAAGTGTCCCGTATTCTCAATAGCGATAACATCTCTAGGGCTTTCTACCACACACACTAAATGCTGCTGACGGTTATGATCCTTACAGATATTGCAAACTTCGTTGTCGCTAATATTATTGCAGGTACTGCAGTATTTTATCTCGTCGCGCATCTTAATGACCGTCTCGCCGAATAGATGTACTTCACCA